>CAZZAH010000041.1:14200-16112 GCA_964652115.1 uncultured bacterium
TGAAGAAGCTGAAGCAGCTCCAGAAGGACTCGAAGACCGGCATCTCTCTCTAGTCCGCCTTCTCGAAGGATCCGATGACCGCTGAAGTCGCACCGGCGCGCGAGACGCCGCTCCCGCTCGCGCGCGTGCGCCGAGTCTGGCTGCCGCTGGCGTTGAGCTGGATCCTGATGGGGCTCGAGCTTCCCGCGGTCGCGGCGGTGATCGCGCGGCTGCCGCACCCCGAGATCCACCTCGCGGCCTACGGTGGCGTCGTCTTTCCCATCGCGATGATCATCGAGGCGCCGATCATCATGCTGCTCGCCGCCTCGACCGCCCTCTCGCGCGATTGGCAGGCCTACCTCTTCCTTCGCCGTTGGATGATGACCGCGGGCGCGATTCTGACCGGGCTCCACCTTCTCATCGCCTTCACCCCGCTCTTCGACCTCGTGGTGTTGGGCGTGATCAAGCCGCCGGCCGAGATCGTCGAGCCGACACGGCTCGGACTCCGCTTGATGCTGCCGTGGACATGGTCGATCGCGTTTCGGCGCTTCCAGCAGGGGGTGATGATCCGCGATGGGCGGTCCCACCTGATCGGGATCGGGACAATGGTCCGGCTTTCGACCTTGGGCCTCACGCTTGCCGTCGGTGCGCTTCATGGCGGCATCCCCGGCATCGCCGTCGGATGCGCCGGCGTTGCGCTCGGGGTCACCGCCGAGGCGATCTTCGCCGGCATCGCGGTGCGGCCGTCGCTCGTGCGCCTGCGTCGTGCGCCGGCTGCCGGAACGCCGCTCTCCCTGGGCGTCTTTCACTCCTTCTATGCGCCGCTCGCCTTGACCTCGCTCATTCACCTGATCACGCAGCCCTTGATGTCGGCGGCGCTCAGCCGCATGCCGCGCGCGCTCGACTCGCTCGCCGTCTGGCCGGTGGTGGGCGGCTTGAGCTTCACCTTGCGCAGCGTCGGAATCGCGTTCAATGAGGTGGTGGTGTCGATGATCGAGGAGCCGGGGGCGCCGGCCGCGCTCCGCCGCTTCAGTCGACTCCTCTCGCTTTGCACGGTGGGCGTGCACCTCTTGCTCGTGGCCACGCCGCTCGCCTGGATCTACTTCCGCGGTGTGAGCGGCCTCTCGCCGGAGTATGCCCAGCTTGCCTCGCGCGCCTTCTGGCTTGCCCTGCCGTACACCGGGCTTGCGGTGATGCAGAGCTGGTATACCGGCGTCATCACCTCGAGCCGCGCGACGCGGGCCATCCCGGAGAGCGTGGCCTTGTCGTTGATCGTGACCATGCTCGGCCTGGTGGTGGGGATCCGCTGGCAGGGCGTGCCCGGCATCTTCATCGGCTTGGGGTCGCTCGCGCTCGCCAACCTCACGCTCCTCGCGTGGCTGCGATTTCGGAGCGCGGAGATACGCCACGCGCTCGCCACGCGGATCTAGCTCGGGGCGCTCCTCTACTCGCCCGGGTCCCCGATGAGGATGAAGGGGGACCAGTAGGCGGGGTGCGCGTAGGGACGGCTTCCGTCCGCCTCCTCGTAGTCGCGGAGCCAGAGCTTCGCGCGCCGGAGCGCCTCGACTTTCGGTAGCGGCAGGGTGAGGTTCCGATAGAACTGCGTCATGAGGAGCGAGGTGGCGCGGTCTTCCACCCGCCAGAGGCTGACGACCAGTGTCCTCGCGCCCGCCTGCAGGAAGCCGCTGCCGAGCCCGTCGACCGCGCCGAATTCCGGATAGCCGAACGTCGCGCATCCGCTCAGCACCACTAGGTCCGCGTCCAGGGAAAACTGCGCGAGCTCCTCAGGTAGCAAGAGCCCATCGTTGTCACCGAGGGTGTACGGGCCCTCGGCATTGGCCCGTTGGGTCGAGTCGGGCGGCGTGACGTCGATTTGCGAGACGACCAGCGCGGCCACCGATGAGGGCGCATATCACCACACGAGGAAAGAACG
>CAZZAH010000042.1:0-1474 GCA_964652115.1 uncultured bacterium
CGGCGCCTTCGAAGCTCGTCGTGCCGTGGCACTCCGCGCAGTTGTCGGAGAAGTGCGCGGCACGGTGATCCGGATCGGTCGTGCGATCGAAGTCGTCTTGATGGCAAGAGGCGCACGCGGTGCTCTTGCCGTCGTAGACCGCGTCGGCATGGCAGGTCGTGCAGCTTGCTCCCACGTGCGCGCCGGTGAGTGGGAAGTCGGTCGTCGCGTGATCGAAGGTTGCGCCTTGCCACGTGTCGTTCGTGTGGCAGCCGGTGCAGTCGGTCGAGAAGTGAGCGGGACCGTGGTGCGGCTCGGTCGTTCCGTCGTAGTCGGCCTGATGGCAGCTGATGCACGCGGTCGGCTTTCCGTCGAAGATGCCGTCGCCGTGGCAGGCGTTGCAGAGCAGCAGCTGATGCGCGCCCGTCAGCGGGAAGGCGGTGAGCGCGTGATCGAAGAGCGACGGCTGCCAAGCGCTCGTCGTATGGCAGGTGGTGCAGTCGTTCGGGAATCCGGCCGTTCGGTGATCCGGCTCGGTCGCGCCGTCGTAGTCCGTTTGGTGGCAGGAGACGCACTCCATGCTCTTTCCCACGTAGACCCCATCCCCATGGCAGCTCGCGCAGGCCTGGCCGCTGTGAGCGCCGCTCAAGGCGAAGCGTGTGGCGTTGTGATCGAAGGTGCCGCCTTCCCACGCGCTCGTCGTGTGGCAGCTCGCGCAATCGGTCGAGATGTGGGCCGCCGCATGTGGAGGCTGCGCCGTGGCGTCGTAGTCGGTTTGATGGCACGAGGCGCAGGCGGTGCTCTTCCCGTCGTAGACGTCGTCGGCGTGACAGCTCGCGCAGGCTTGATCGACGTGGGCGCCGGTCAATGGAAATTGCGTCGCGCCGTGATCGAAGCTCGCGCCGTCCCACGAGGTGGTGGCGTGACAGCTCGTGCAGTCGGTGGAGAAGCCGGCCGGCCCGTGGTGCGGGGCGGTCGTGCCGTCGTAGTCGGACTGGTGACAGGTGATGCACGCGGTCGGCTTGCCGCTGAAGACGCCGTCGCCGTGGCAGGCGTTGCAGAGGAGCAATTGATGCGCGCCGGTCAGCGGGAATGCGGTCAACGCGTGGTCGAAGATGGATGGCGACCAGGCAGCATCGGTGTGGCAGCTCGTGCAGTCGGTGGGGAAACCTGTCCTGCGGTGATCAGGATCGGTCGCTCCGTCGTAGTCCGACTGGTGGCAGGTCGCGCACTCGGTGCTCTTGCCCGCATAGACGCCGTCGGCGTGACAAGAGCCGCAGGCTTGACCCGCATGCGCGCCGTTCAACGGGAAGAGGGTCTGCGAGTGATCGAAGCTCGCGCCCTCCCAGCTCTCGTTCGAGTGACACGAGGCGCACTCCGTGGAGAAGCCTGCCTCGCGATGATGCGGCGCGGTCGTGCGATCGTAGTCGTCCTGATGGCAGCTGACGCACTCGGTGCTCTTGCCGGCGAAGATGCCGTCGCCGTGACACTCGTT
>CAZZAH010000042.1:1574-7835 GCA_964652115.1 uncultured bacterium
GTGGTCGCGTGATCGAAGCTCGCGCCCTCCCAATTGTCGACGCCGTGACAGTCGGCGCAGGCGTCGGAGAAGCCGGCCGCGACGTGGGGCGGTTCGGTCGTGCGCTCGAAGTCGTCACGATGGCAGCTCGCGCACACAGTGGAGGGGCGCTGGTCCTGGGCCGCGTGGCAGGCGGCGCACTCGGCGTCGGCATGCGCGCCACGAAGCGGGAAGGCGGTCAGCTCGTGATCGAAGCTCGCGGTTTCCCAGAGGCGAGTGTCGTGGCAGGCGGCGCAATCCGTCGGATAGTGCCCCGCTTGATGGTCGGGATTGCGCGTCGCCGCATAGTCGGCCGCGTGACACGCCTCGCATTCCGAATTGATGCCCGCGAACTGAAGCTGTCCGGGAGAGCTCGATTGGTGGCACTCACCGCAATCGACCGTTTCGTGCGCACCGGTGAGTGGGAAGAGGGAGAGCGCGTGGCGGCGCACCATCTCGTTCCGCTCCTGGAATGTGCGGGTTGAGTGACACGTCTGGCAGTCACTCCCGTGCTCGCCCTGGTGGACATCGGCGTGACAGGAGGCGCACTCCGTGCTCGCTTGGTTGAACTCGAGCGTGGCGTGGCACGAGCGGCAGTCGATCCCCGCATGCGCGTTCTCCAACTTGAAGCCGTACTTCGAGTGATCGAACTCCTTCCGCATGAGCGCGGGCTTCCATGCTTCGGGCGAGTGGCAGAGCGAGCACTCTTCCTTGAGCTCTCCGTGCGGGTTCACCGTGTCGACCGCGCGCGCACCGCTCGCCGGCAGGAGCGCGGCCAGGCCCAGGATCACCACTGCGCGGAGAATCCATCGCGTCATGGCCGTGCCCTCGGGGTCGTGGTGGTATCGGCGTGGCAGGCGCGGCATTCGCGCGCGGTGTCGTGATAGACGAGCAGGCTGCCCCGGCTCGGATCGATCGGCCGGTGGCACCTCGCGCACGCGACCTGGGCATGCGCCCCCTTCAAGCTGAAGTTCGTATCCCGTTCATGGTCGAAGCGCGTGGCCGGGCGAAACGCTTCCGAGTCGTGGCAGGTTGCGCAGTCGTCGCCTCCGCTACGCGTGGCGAACTGACCCTGATGGGGATCTCGGTGACACTCCGCGCATCGTCCGGGCCTCGCGATTTGGAGCAGCGGCACAAGCGGATCGAGGCGCAGCGAGCGTGCGGCGCGCGGGCTCCGGAGCTCCGCGTGGCATTCATCGCAAGCCACCGCGAGGTGCGATCCCTCAAGCGGCGTGCCCAGCTTCGCGTGCAGATCGAGGTCGACCAGCGAGGGGCGGAAGCTGTTCAGCGTGTGACAAGCGACGCATCCACCCGCGGTCGGTCGCTCGCCGCTCGCGCTGAAGCGACCCGCGTGAGGATCGGCGTGACAGGTCACGCAGTCGGGATCGATCGGCGAGAGGAGCACGCCCGCGCTGCCCAAGCGATCGCGCGCGGGGAGCGCGGGAAGGCCGGCGCGCTGCGGTCCGTGACATGCGGCGCAGGATGCCTTCTCGTGCGCGCCCTCGAGCGGGAATCGGGTCGACTCATGCTCCACCGCGCCGAAACGAAGCAGGGGCCACCCCGCGATCTGGTGACAGCTCTCGCATGCGCCTCGATCGGCTCGTCCCGAGAGCTGGCCGTTGTGCGCGTCGGCATGGCAGTCACGGCAAACGCTGTGCGCGGGGCGAAAGTCGAACGCGGCGCTCGCGTGTCGATGGCAAGCCGCGCAGGCCACCGTCTCGTGCTTGCCCTCGAGCGGATAGACGCCGTGGCGCGCGCGCGTGATCGAGCTCGGCTTCCATCCGGTGAGCTCGTGGCAGGTCGCGCAATCGACATGCTGACCGGCGAGCGTCGCCTTGCCGGCGTGCGGATCGCGATGACACGTGTCACAGCTGCCGAACTCGAGCGCTTTCGGCTTCGCGGGATCGTGGCACTTGGCGCAGGGCACCGCGCGGTGCAGTCCCCGCAACGGGAAGCGCGTCTTCGCGTGGTCGAAGCCTTCGGTCTTTACCTCGTGCCATCCGGTCGGAGCGTGGCAGCTCGCGCACTCGAGGCCGAGCCGGGCGTCGTGGGGATCCTTGTGACAATCACGGCACGCGGTCTCGAGCCCGATCCAACCGAGCGCGGGATCACTTCGCTTGCTCGAGGCGCGGATGGCGGCGCCGAGCTTGTCCGCGCGATGGCAATCACGGCACGGGACGCGCGCGTGCTTGCCTTCGAGCGCAAAGCCGGCGCGCGCATGATCGAACCGCTCGATCGGCGGATCCCAGTGGATCAGCTCGAAGTCGAGGCCCGCATGCTCCGGGTGGCAACCGGCACAGGCCGCCTTGCCTTCGCGTGCGTGGAGCCCGCGACCCTCGTCTCTCAGGTGCGCGATCTCGGTGTGGCACGCGAGGCATTGCGCGTCGAGCGCGCCCTTGCCGGTGCCATGGCAGCGAAGGCAGTTCTGATTGCCCTCGAGCTGCGCGTGCGCCTTCGAGAGCGGGCCGGGCGAGACCTGCGCGCGCGCGCCTCGCGCTCCGGCCAGCCCGACCACCCCGACGATCATGAGGGCGGCGCAAAGATGGACCGCGTCAACCAACCTTCGCCTCGGCTTCCCCGGGGTCACTCGCGAGCTCCTTCTTGATCATTCGAACGCCGACCCGCTCGAGGAACGCGGTCGGTGCTTCGCCGCCGACGCGAACGATGACGCTGTCGTTCGGCAGGATGGTCGGCTGCCCACCGACCTCGACCACCACGCAGTCGGCGCGGATCTCGCGCACCGCGGAGTTCAGGAGGAGGCGGATCTTCCCTTCCTCCGCGGCGGACGTGAGCATGCGGCGGTTTCGATCGGCCACGCGCTCGAAGGTCGACTTGCGATGACAGAGGGTGACCTCGGTGCCGGCCTGTCGAGCGAGGCCGAGCGCCGACTCGAGCGCGCTGTCGCCGCCGCCCACCACGAGGACGCGCTGGCCCTCGAACGCTTCCATCTCGACCACGTTGTAGAGGACCTTCTCGAGCTCCTCGCCGGGGACGCCGAGGCGGCGCGGGGTGCCGCGTCGTCCCATCGCGAGGACGACGCGCCGTGCGCGGAATCCACGCTCGCTCGCGCGCACCAGGAAGCTCTCGCCCTGGCGCGTGATCTCGGTCACCTGATGGCCGGGCAGCACCTGGAGGCCGGTGTTCTGGATGATCGTTTCCCAGACGTGCAGCAGCGACTCCTTGGTCGAGTCGCCGACCCAGAGCTCGCCGTAGAAGGGGATGCGCACCGGCTCGGCCATGAGGATCTTGTGTCGCGGATACTTCCGCACCGTGTCGGCGATCGAGCCCTGTTCGAGGATCACGTAGCGAAGCCCGCTTCGCAGCGCCTCGAGCCCGGCGGAGAGACCCGCGGGGCCGGAGCCGACGATCAGCACGTCGAAGAGGTCTTCGGGAAGCGTGGCGCGCGTGGCTGGCTCGCTCGCGCCGAGCTCGCGCACGATGCTCTCGATGGCGGCGCGCCCTTCGTTGACCGCGTTTCGGATGAGGCCACGCCCGCCGAGCTCTCCGACCAGGTAGATGCCGCGCACATTGCTCTGGAAATCGAGCCCTACCTCCGGGACCTCGACCCTTCGCGCGCTCGCTCCGGACCCGACCGTGATGGCGGTGACGGGACAGGCGTCCGCGCACTTGCCGTGCCCCTTGCAGAGATCGAGCACGACCATCGCGAGCTTGCCCTCGAGGCGAAGCGCGCCGGGCTCCGGACAGGCGGCGATGCAGGCGCCGCAGCCGACGCACTGATCGGCCCTCACGACCGCGTGCACGCGGCCGCTCGCCTCGCCTTCAGGATCGATCTTGGCGATCGGCGCGGCGGCGAGCTCGAAGATCTGCTGAGGGACGCCGCAACGCGGGCAGTTGGGCGCGCCTTCGCGGTTCTCCGCCCCGCAGCGCGGACAACGCCGCAGCGAGGTCGCGCCCTCACCACGCGGCAGACAGTGCGTGCGCCGGATGTGCGCGCTGATGAAGAGCGCGGTCAGCAGGAGGAAGACGATCGTGGTCCAGAGCATCAGAAGAACCAGGTCGCGCCGGTCACGATCGCGACCGCGACATGAAGGAGGACCGCGACCAGCGCCGTGATCGCGACCGGAAGGTGCGCCACGTGCCAAAACTTGAAGACGCGCTGCGTCGCCTCGAGCATTCGCATCTCTTGGTGCAACGCAACCTGCCGGTTCGCGAGTCGAGCGATCGACCGAAGCGCACGTCGATCCATTCGTCCGCCGCCGGAAAAGCCGTGCTCCAGCTCGCGGACAAGCGCGTCGGCCGCGCGCCGCCTGCGCAAATCGTCGATCACGAACTGCCGCACCGTTGCGAAGAGGCCCAGGCTCTCGGCGCTCACCGGGGTGACCTGGAGTGCCGCCTCCACGCGCGGCAAGGGGAGACCGGAGGTGGCGACGATCTCGTGGAGAAGTCGCACGCGCTCCAGGCGCACGTCGTCCAGGTTCATCGCCAATCCGTCGCGGGAGCGTGGAATGCGGACGTAGATGTAGCGGCCGATCACGCCGCTCGCCCACACGATCAGCATCGCGATCCAGCCGAGTCCGATCAGCCCGGTGAAGCGCCAAGCGGCATGCGTCGCCGCGATCAAAGGGATGAGCAGCCCGACCACCAGATGCACGTCGAGCCAGCGTGCGACCGAGCCGCTGAACGCGAGCCCCTTCACCCGCTTTCGAATCGGGTAGAGCCAGAGGAAGAGAAAGCCCGAGAGCGCGACGATGCCGAGGGTCTGACCGATCCAGCCCGACGGGCGGAGGAAGGGATGAAGCGGGCTCCGCACGCGCGAGGCGATCGGCGCCAGGTAATAGGAAGCCCCGAAGCAGTTCGCCACCACGATCGCGATCGCGATCACGAGAGCGATCCGCCCGCTCGGCAGCCTGCGGTTCACGCGCGGTGCCGGCGCTTCCGAACGCGGATGTTCGATCGCGCTCAAGCGCGACCTGCCGCGCGGGCGCGCCCGTCAGTTTGGTAGGAGACCAAGGTCCCAGCTCTCCGCCGTCTAATGCTCGCGCTGGCCGCTTTGCTAGCGGCGAGGGGGCGAGTCGGTCAAGGAAAGGGCCCGCGTGTGACGGCACCCCATGCACTCCATGCGGCGGAGTGCTGGACTGATATCAAGGCGCATGCCCACTGAGCGTTTCCTAAGTTGTCGGCCGGGACGGCAGCTTGAGACACCGGAAAACATAACGCCAACGCGGGGACCGAAGTCAGAAAGTTGGCCAAATGGCCCGATCGCTCCAGGCGATCACTGAAAGGGCAGGCCGCAGGGCGTTACCGAAATTCACGGTCCCCGGGGCTGATGGGTAAGTCGGTAACGGTGGTCTCGAGCAGATCAGCATAGGAGCCGGCGACCAGGAGGGCGTCGCTCAGCCCGAACTCCGCGCGCAGCCGCGCCGCGAGCGCCTGCCGCGGCGCCTCGTCTTCATCTGGCGTGACCTCGACCTCGAACTCGAAGAAGCTGCCGAGGCCGTCCACTTGGTCCAGGTGAAGACGCGTGCGCTCGAGGTACCAGAGCTCGCGCCGCTTCCGCACCACCACCCGCACGCCGAGGGCGCGGGTCAGGATGCGCTTCAGCGACCTGGGGTCGGGCAGGGTCGTGAGCTCGTAGTTGCTCAGCTTGACCTCGGAGCGATCAGGCCGCTCGTAGGCGATGAGCTCCGCGCTCGCGCCCTCGATCTCGCGGAGCTTGAGGCGTCCGTGCGGCGCGAAGAAGTAGGTGTCGGTTTGGATCAGCAGGCCGCGATCGTCGGCGCCGAGGCGGCGTGCGATCTCGCGCGCTTCCGAGAGGTCGGGGAAGCGGGCCTTGATCTCGATGTTCCGCATCGACGAGGCGAGATCAGCCGCGCGTCGCCGCGGCCCGCGCGTGGAGCTCCTGCAAGCTCTCGACCGAGAGCGTCCCCGCGCGAAGGGTGCGGATCGCGTCGACCACCGCGCGGCTGCCAGAGAGGGTGGTGATGCAAGGCACGCCGTACGCGAGCGCCGCCTTTCGAATCGCGCTCTCGTCGTAATACGAAGCGCGCCCGAGCGGCGTGTTGATGACGAGGTGGATCGAGCCATCCGCGATCTGATCGGCCGCGTTCGGATGCCCCTCGTTCACCTTCCAGGTCGATTCGCAGGCGAGGCCACGGCCGCGCAGGAACTCCGCCGTGCCGCGGGTCGCGGTCAATCGAAAGCCCAAGCCGGCGAGATCGCGCGCGATCGGGAGGAGCTCTTCCTTGTCGCTGTCGTTGACGGTGAGGAACGCCGCGCCGGTCA
>CAZZAH010000042.1:7935-12679 GCA_964652115.1 uncultured bacterium
GGGAGGAGCTCTTCCTTGTCGCTGTCGTTGACGGTGAGGAACGCCGCGCCGGTCAAGGGGAGGCGTTGGCCCGCCGCGGCCGCCGCCTTGGCGAAGGCCTCGCCGAAGGTCGCCGCGATGCCGAGCACCTCGCCGGTCGAGCGCATTTCGGGCCCCAGCAGCGTGTCGACCTCGGGGAAGCGATTCGACGAGAAGACCGGCATCTTCACGAAGACGCGGCCCTCGGGCAGATGCGAGTCGCCGCGGCGTTCTTCTTCCGGGCGCGAGACCGGGCGCTCCGCTCCTTCGAAGGGCTCGAGGTAGCGCGGCTCGACCATCGTCGCGAGCGCTTCGCCCAAGATCAATCGCGTGGCGATGCGAACGAGCGGCAGGCCGATCGCCTTCGCCACCCACGGCACGGTGCGGCTCGCGCGCGGATTCGCCTCGATGACGTAGACCACGCCGTCCTTGATCGCGAACTGCACGTTGAGGAGGCCGACCACGCCGAGGGAGCGCGCCAGGCGCGTGGCGATTCGGCGCAGCGTGCGTTGGTAGCGTGCCGACACCTTGAACGGCGGCAGCACCGAGGCGGAATCGCCCGAGTGGATGCCCGCTTCCTCGATGTGCTGCTGCACACCCGCGATGAAGACGTCGCGTCCGTCGGAGAGCGCATCGACGTCGACCTCGAAGGCGTCTTCCAGGAAGCGATCGACGTAGAGCGCGCCGCCGGAAAGCCCACCACCCCCGGAGAGAGCGAGCGCCTCGCCCGAGTAACGCGCAAGCGTTTCAGCGTCGTAGACCACCTGCATCGCGCGACCGCCGAGGACGTACGACGGGCGGACGATCAGCGGATAGCCCATGCGCTCGGCCACCGCGATCGCGCCCGCGACCGAGCTCGCGCTCGCCTGCTCCGGATGCCGGATGTCGAGTCGATCGAGCAGCGCGGCGAAGCGCTCGCGATCCTCCGCCAGATCGATCGAGTCGACCGAGGTGCCGAGGATGCGCACGCCGGCGGCCTCGAGCGAGCGCGCGAGGTTGAGCGGCGTCTGCCCGCCGAACTGCACGATCACCCCCTCGGGCTTCTCGCGCTCGACCACGTGAAGCACGTCCTCGAGCGTGATCGGCTCGAAATAGAGTCGATCGGCGGTGTCGTAGTCGGTCGAGACCGTCTCCGGATTGCAATTCAGCAGTATCGACTCGATGCCCGAGTCCTTGATCGCGAAGGCGGCGTGGCACGCGCAGTAGTCGAACTCGATCCCTTGGCCGATGCGGATGGGACCGCCGCCCAAGACCAGCACCTTCCGATTCGAGGTCGGCTCGGCCTCGCAGCGCGTCTCGTAGGTCGAGTAGAGGTAGGGCGTGTTCGACTCGAACTCGCCGGCGCAGGTGTCGATGCGATGGTAGACCGGCCGGATGCCGAGCCGTTGCCGCGCCGCGCGCAGCTCGCCTTCGTTGGTCCCCATGAGCTCGGCGAGGCGTCGATCGGAGAGGCCGATGCGCTTCGCCCCACGCAAGACCTCCTGCGGCAGCGTGGCGAGGGTGTGGCCTTCGATCCGCCGCTCGGTGTCGGCGATCTCGCGCATCTGGCGGAGGAACCACGGCTCGATGCCGGTCCGCGCGGTGATCTCCTCCACCGTGAAGCCATGGTCCGGCCCGCGGCGCAGCGCTTCGCGCAATCCATAGATGCGCTCGGGCGCGGCGATCTCGATCCGCGAAAGGAGCGCCGCGTCGTCGAGCGTTTCGATCTCGCGGCGCCCGCGCCCGCGCGAGGTCGACATCTCGAGCGAACGAAGCCCCTTGCCGAGCGCCTCCTTGAAGGTGCGGCCGATCGCCATCACCTCACCGACCGACTTCATCTGCGTGCCGAGCGCCGCGACCGAGCCGGGAAACTTCTCGAAATTCCAGCGCGGGATCTTGACCACGATGTAGTCGAGCGCCGGCTCGAACGACGCCGGCGTCTTCTTCGTGATGTCGTTCAGGATCTCGTCCAGCCGATACCCGACCGCGAGGCGCGCCGCGATCTTCGCGATGGGGAAGCCGGTCGCCTTGGAGGCGAGCGCCGAGGAGCGCGACACGCGAGGGTTCATCTCGATCACGATCACGCGGCGTGTCGTCGGATGGACCGCGAACTGGATGTTCGAGCCGCCGGTTTCGACCCCGACTCGGCGGATGACCGCGAAGGCCTGATCACGAAGGTTCTGGTACTCGCGATCGGTCAGCGTCATCGCGGGCGCGACCGTGATCGAATCGCCGGTGTGGACGCCCATCGGATCGAGGTTCTCGATCGAGCAGACGACCACGCACTGGTCGGCGTTGTCGCGCATCACCTCGAGCTCGTACTCCTTCCAGCCGAGCACCGACTCCTCGATCAGAAGCTGCCGCACCGGCGAGAGCTCGAGCCCGCGCTCGACGATCGCGATCAGCTCCTCGCGCGTGCGCGCGATGCCGCCGCCCATCCCGCCGAGCGTGAACGACGGGCGCACCACCACCGGATAGCCGAGGCCTTGCGGAAAGTCGTCATGCGGTCCCTCGGCCAGCGCGCGCGCGGTGGCGAGCGACGTGGCGATGCCACTTCGCGGGACGTCGAGGCCGATCTCGATCATCGCGTCCTTGAAGCGTTGGCGATCCTCGGCCAACTCGAGCGCGTCGAGCCCGGCGCCCAGGAGCTTCACGCCATGCTTCTCCAGCAGGCCGCGCTCGGCCAGCGCGATCGTGAGGTTGATCGCGGTCTGTCCGCCCACCGTCGGCAAGATCGCGTCGGGCTTCTCGCGCTCCAGGATCTTGCCCAAGCTTTCGACCGTGAGCGGCTCGACGTAGGTGCGGTGTTCACCGTTCGCGGGGCGCGGCGCATCGGCCAGGAGATCCGGATCGGTCATGATCGTCGCCGGATTCGAGTTCACCAGGATGACGCGATAGCCCTCGGCCGCCAGCGCCTTCACCGCCTGCGTGCCCGAGTAGTCGAACTCGCATGCCTGCCCGATCACGATCGGACCCGAGCCGAGAACCAGAACGCTTTGGATGCTCGAATCGCGCGGCACGCTAAGCCTCCCGCACCGCGTGCACGAACTGATCGAAGATCGCGACCGCGTCGTGCGGTCCGGGCGCCGCCTCGGGATGGAACTGCACGCTCCAGAGCGGAAGGCTCCGGTGCCTCACCCCTTCGACCGTGCCGTCGTTCAGATTCTGATGCGTGATCGCTAAGTCGCTCGTCAGCGAGCTCGGATCGACGGCGTAGTTGTGGTTCTGCGAGGTGATGAGCACGCGCCCCGAATCGATCTCCTTGACCGGATGATTGCCGCCGTGATGCCCGAAGGGGAGCTTCACGATGCGGCAGCCGAGCGCCAAGCTCGCCACCTGATGGCCCAGACAGATCGCCAGCGTGGGGTAGGTCTCGAGGATCCGCGTCACGCGCGGGATCCAGCTCGCGAGCGCGCTCGGATCGCCCGGGCCGTTCGAGAGCACGACGCCGTCGGGTGCGAGCTTTGCCAGATCCGCCAGCGATGCCTCCGCCGGCAGCACGATCACCTCCGCGCCGCGTTGATCGAGCTCGCGAAGGATGCTGAACTTCACGCCGCAGTCGAGCACCGCGATTCGCGGGCGTTCGCGTCGATCGCCCGATCGCTCCGCCGTGGCGAGGGCGCTGCCGTCATGCCACGCGTAGGCCTCACGCGTGCTCACCGCCGGGACCGCCGCCACCTGGTCCATGGTCGGCACGGCACGCGCACGCGCCACCGCGTCGGTAGGGTCTTCGATCGCGGTCGTGAGCCAACCGCGCAGGCAACCGCGCGAGCGAAGGTGGAGCGTGAGCGCGCGCGTGTCGACCTCGGTCAAGCCGAAGCAATCCTGTTCGCGCATCAACGCCGGCAGCGAGAGCAGCGCATCCGGATGGGCCGGCGTCTCGCACGCTTCGCGCACGATCAGACCGGCGACGCGCGTGCGGCTCGACTCCTCTTCCTCCCGATGGATGCCGTAGTTACCGATGTGCGGTGCGGTGAAGACGACGATCTGCCCATGGTAGGACGGATCGGTCAGGACTTCTTGGTAGCCGCTCATCGCGGTGTTGAAGACGACCTCGCCGCCGCTCGGTCGCGGCGAACCGAAGGCCACCCCGTCGAAGAGGGTGCCGTCTTCGAGTGCGAGCAGGGCACGCATGGATGCGAGCTTCCTCCGACACGTGGAATGATGGATGGGTTTGACATGAGAGGCCGAACGCGCGGGATCGTACCGAGGGGGACCCGTTCAGGCAAGCCGCGCGAAGGGATCGCGCGAGGAAGCGGAGGGGACGGCGGTGCTCGTTCGGCGCGCCGGTGACCGCGAGCGGCTAGGCGGCCTTGTTCTGCTGCAGGCGGACCACCTCGGCGACCGAGCGGATCCGCTCCTCCAGCGCCTTCATCTCGCGCTGATTGTTGAGCACGAGCTCGTGCCGGCGGGCGAAGACGTCGCGCCGTTCGGCCTCGTAGGAGTCGATCTGCTCCTTGATGTCGTGAAGGTTTTCCTCGAGGCGCTTGACCTGCTCCTCGACCGCGTTCTTCGTGTCCTCGGATTCCTTGCCGAGGAGCGATCGGGTGCGCTGAACGACCTGGAGCTCTCGCCGTGTCTCGGCCACCTGTTGCGTCGCCGCCTCGATCGCGTGGAGGGCGCCAGACATCGAGCGATCCATCGTCTGCTGCTCCGCCTTGAGGTCGAGGTGCATCTGCAAGCGCCGCCGCTGCAGGCTTCGCAGGAGAAAGAGCGGCTGCTCCTTCGCCAGCACCGCCTTCGCCAT
>CAZZAH010000042.1:12779-16036 GCA_964652115.1 uncultured bacterium
TCGTCCTCCAGCAGAAGTACCTGTGTCTTGGCGTCGGTCATCGCGAGGGAAGCTCCCCATTCAAAACCAATAAGCCGGGCGGACCTCGGACGGAATCTCCCGCCGAGAAGGTGATCGGTTGAATGCGCCGGTTTCCTTAGGCCGCTCTCGACCTAGCCGGCGTTGCTTCGCCGAAAGACGGATGCTAGCTTCCTGGGTCCGACCTCGAAACGCCCCCGCATGCCCGTCGATCGAACGGATCCGAGCCGCCGTCGGGAACGCCGGTCGGGCGACTTGACCCAGAGAAGGAGGCTACGTCGTGAAGCACGAGGCGAAGAACTTTGACGCCCTGATCGGTGCGGTCGATGGCCTGAGCGAAGCGCAGCTCAAGGCCCACTTCGGTCTGTACCAGGGCTACGTGAACAAGCTGAACGAGATCGAAGAGAAGCTCAAGACCGCCGACCCCGCGCAGAGCAACTACTCCTACGGGGAGTTCTCCGAGCTCAAACGACGCGAGGCGGTGGCCTTCAACGGCACCTATCTCCACCAGCTCTACTTCGAGAACCTGGCGCCCAACCGCGGCGCGATCTCGGGCCCGTTGAAGTCGAAAATCGAGGCCGACTTCGGATCCTATGCGGCCTGGGAAGCGAACATGAAGGGCTCGGCCGGCTCGACGCCGGGTTGGGTGCTGCTCACCTTGAACCGCATCGACCAGCGGCTTCACTCCTACATCATGTACGAGCACCACATCGGTCTGCCGGCGCACCAGGAGATCCTGCTCGCCCTCGATTGCTGGGAGCACGCGTTCTTCATCGACTACGGTTCGAAGAAGCCCGACTACCTCGCGGCCTTCTTCAAGAACGTCAACTGGAACGTGGTGAACGAGCGCGCGGCGAAGGTGATGTGATCGAACGCGCGACGAGTCGGCGGCGGCTCGCGAAGATTGGGGCGAGGGCTTGAGCTCTCGCCCTTCCTTTATCCGGTGGTTCCGGTCGAGCCGTCGACGCGTGTGAGGTCGACTCGCTGCTGCGAGCGGAGCACCTCGGAGTTGGCGTCGCGAAGCTCGTTCGCGAAGCGCTGCGTCACCACGCGGTGATGCTCGAGGATGTCGGCCCGGCGCTGGCGAAGCGCGCAGAGCGTCCCCTCGTTGAAGATGATCGCTTCGGAGATGACGCGCTTCCGATCCTCGATCTCGAGCTGCAGCTTCGGCACCGAGCGGACCGCCATCTCCATCTGACGCTGTCCCGCCATGGTCGCGCGACACCGACTGAGAAGCCCCTCGGTCTCGCGGATCGCGATCGCGAGGTGGTTCAGCTGCCGCTCCTTGAGCTCCTCCGCGCGGCGGCGTTCGTTCTCGAAGGCCGTGCGCTTCCGTTCGGCTTCGCGCAGCTTGAGGAGCGGGGTGTCGCTCGCGATCACGCGGCGGACGGTCGACTGGAGCAGCTTCGCCGTCACCGGCTTCGTCAGGTAGGCCTCCGGCTCGACCTTCAGGCGCTTCGTTTCGTGCAGCCACTCCTCGGGCGCGCAGGCCGTCAAAACCACGACCGGAACGCGAGACCAGCCCGGATGAAGGAGCAAGCGGCGCATCACCTCGATCCCGTTGGCGTGAGGAAGCGCCAGATCGATCAAGGCCACCTTGGCCGGCGGGATCTTCGGCAGCTCCTGGAAGAGAGCCTCCGCGCTCGCGAAGCGAATGACGTCGAGGCCGAGCCCGTAGACCAGCACCTCGATGAGGCGCGCCTGCGGGGTGTCGTCCTCGACGAGGAGAAGGGTTTCGGGCAATAGCTCGGCCATCAAGTCTCCCTGTGCCTCGGTTTGCTTCCTCTCTATCGACGCGTGGGTCGTTCCTGTTGAGCTTCGATCGCGTAGGTCGGAAAGTTCTGCCGACCTGCGGGAGGCGGGAGCTAGTCCCCGAATCGATCGGCCGCCGCGAGGCGCTCGAGCACGAGGCGATCGGTAGGGAAGGCGAGCGGGAGGCTGACCTCCGCCGGGTCGGCGAAGGCGAGCGCGTCCACATCGTCCCCGGCGCGGAGGCGACCCGCGATTGGGGTCGCCGCGAACCAGACGCCGACCGTCTGCTCATCCGGCAGGTGGAAGTTGCTCTCGACCGCGAGCACACGGCCCGGCTCGATCACGAGGCCGATCTCCTCGCTCATCTCGCGCCGCAGCGCCTCGCGCACCGATTCGTCGAACTCGACGTAGCCTGAGGGAAGGCACCAGCGGCCGCGATAGCTGATCGCCCGGCGCGCGAGCAGAACCCGCTCGCCTCGCGCGCTCGGCCGATACTCGGAGTCGAGCAACCCATAGCGCGTGGTGTGCTCGCCCAAAAGGTCGAGCACCGCGCGCTCGGTGATGACCGCGGCCACGCCGACCACCGGATTCCGGTACTGGATGTAACCGCAGGCTGAGCAGACCGCGCGTTCGCGTGCGTCGACCTGAATCCTCTGGAGCGCGGTCCCGCAGTGAGGGCAGAAGCGAAAGAAGCTGCGCTCGCTCGAGCGTGGTCGATCGGCCGTCCCGTCCATCGCGCTACATCGTCCCCGCCGTCGGCTCGCCTTCGTCCTCGGCCGACGCGGTCGCGGGCAATCGATCGAGGAGCGGCGGCACGGACCAGGCGAGGAGCGCGCCGCCGAGGAACCCGCCGAGATGGCTGAGCAGATCGGCCTGCCAGATCGACGGCATCACCACCAGCACGAGGATCGGAAGATAGACGCGTAGGGTTTTCCAACGAAGTCGCTTCGAGAAGCGCCGGTGGTAGCGCAGAAGAAAGACCGCCGCCACGCCGTAGAGGCCGAAGATTGCGCCCGAGGCGCCGACCGAGAGCACCGGCTTCTCGCGCAGGTACGACAGCAGCGCCCCCGCGATCCCCGCCCCGAGATAAAGGACGAGGAGCCGCGCGCGCCCGTAGAACTCCTCCACCACCGCGCCCGAGCCGAGCAGCGCGACCATGTTGGCGAAGAGGTGCATCGGCGTCGCGTGGAGAAAGAGCGGCACGAAGAGGATCGGCGCGAGCCCGCTTCGGAACCAACCGCGCATCTGCCCGGAGAAGGCCCAGAGGTGATCCGAGTAGCCCGCGCCGCCCCAGCTGAAGACCAGGACGAACGCGACCAGCAGATTGAGCCCGACCAGGATCTCGGTCGTCGCCGGCGGTCGACCGCGAAAGAGCCGGAAGGGCCCGTGTCGTTCGGGCTGAGGCTCGCCGAGCGGCGCGACCGGCTGGCGAGCGGGCAGAAAGAGGAAGTAGCTCTCGGTCGTTTCCGC
Organism: uncultured bacterium; assembly: GCA_964652115.1. GTDB lineage: Bacteria > Eisenbacteria > RBG-16-71-46 > CAIMUX01 > CAIMUX01 > JADJQY01. The sequence goes on from CAZZAH010000042.1 coordinate 16,020, forward strand.
GCGGCGCCAGAGTCCGC
>CAZZAH010000043.1:0-1399 GCA_964652115.1 uncultured bacterium
GCCGGCACGAGCGCTTCGTACTCCGCCACCGCCTCGTCGAAGCCGTGCCGCCTCTCCGCGTCGGGACGAAAGAGCTCCTGCCACGGCGCGGAGATGAAGACGAGGGGTGCATAGCGCTTCGTCGCGAGCGCGTGCGCGAGCCCATCGGGCGCGATCAATCCTCCACGCCGGATACCCGTTGCCACATCGACGAAGCTGCGATCGAAGAAGGTCCGGCGCCCTGAAAACGCGTGCGCATCGAAGTCGCGTAGCGTCTGCTCCGCGCAGAGATCGACGAAGCGTTGCACGTCGAGCCATGGAACGCCGTCGCGCCCCGCTTCGAGCTCGCGCTTCACGATGTCGCGTCCAGGCTCGCGCACTACGACCTCGCCCGCCTCGGCCAGCGCGTCGATCAAGGTCGACTTGCCGGAGCCGGAGCAACCCGAGATCACGAAGAGGTGGGAGCCGACGCGGATCGACTCGGGCTTCGCGGCATCGCTCATACGCGCGGAATTATGCGGAGCGACCCGCGGAGCGGCAACGAGTTTTGACCGCGCGACCGCGCTCCACCGAGCGCATCCGGGTCGACGATTCAGCGGCGGCTTCGCCCTTCGACCGATGGCACCAAAAGTGCGTCGTCTTCGATGGGCTCGATGTCCGAGCCCGGTCGAAAAGGAGCGTGCGACCATGGCGGATCAGAAGAAGAAGAGCGGAACCCGGCGTACGGGCGAGCCTCCTAAGGAGCGCCAGGCTGCCCCGCACAAGGAGCCGAAGCGGAGCACCAAGCAAGTAGACGAGCCGGCGATCGACGAGCGCGAGATGGCGCGGCGGCAAGCGAAGCCGCACGCCGCTCGCGACACCATGAACGAGGCCGATCGCTAGCCGTCGCATCGGCAGCGCGGCGCTCACTCGATCTGAGCGCCGCGCTCGGCCAAGAGCGCGCGCAGGATCGAGCGGTGACACCTCGCCTCCTCCTCGCAGTAGCAGCCGAGGGAGAAGTCGGAATGGTGCGAGAGGGCGGCGAGCAGATCGATCGAGCGGCTCGCGTCAGGCTCCGCCATCTCCTTCCGATATCGCTTGGTGAAGGTCGCCCAGTCGGAGTCGCCGGCGGCGGCGAGCCCAAGCTTCATCGTCTCCACGCTCGGCGCCAGATTCGGGTACCACACGTCGTACCAGTTGCCCGAAGCGAACTCGGCCTTCGGGACACCGCGCGGCGGACGTCGTACCGTCCCGATGCGTGTGCCTTCGCCCTTCGATCTCGGCGAGCCGAGCCTCACGATCCGGATCGACATGCCTCGCTCCTCGCCTAGAACATCCCGTGTTCGTTCTCCGCGGTTTCCGGAACGGGCTGCCCGACATCCCACAGCTCGACGATCTTGTCCCCCTCGAAGCGGAAGAGATGAACGACCGCGATCCCGCG
>CAZZAH010000043.1:1499-3242 GCA_964652115.1 uncultured bacterium
GCCGGTCGCGGCCGCCTGGAGGAACTCGACCGCGATCTCCTTGGGTCGTTGCTGGGTCATCATCGCTCCTTTCCCGCCTGTCCCAGGCGGATCTTACCGAAGCACTGCGCGGCGACGGTTTGTAGATATTTCTGGAGCGCGCGAGCAGTTCTTACAACGCGGGCGCGCCTTTCCAAGTCGCGAGCTTCCGCCATCGCGGGTCCCTGAGGCTCAGCGCGTCGGCGACTCTTGCGGCATTCGCGTGATCCGCGTTCGCTCGCGACGCGCCCTTCTGCTCCCTCTCTACTTTGGCTCGCTCGTTGCCTCGTCATCCTCGAAAAGGCCAAGGACGCAGATCCACGAACCCTTCGGGGGAGGAGGTACCTGTGGCAATCGCGCAGGGACAGCAGAAGCAGAGCAAGTTTGAGAGCAAGGACCAAGGGAAGGGAGCGTCCAAGCCGGAGCAGGACGCCACCCACAAGGACACAACTCCGAAGGACCAGACGCCGGACGACGCGATCGCCCTTCTAACCGCGGATCACCGCGCGGTCGAGAAGCTCTTCGCGGAATACGAGTCGGCGAGCCAGAAGGAGAAGAAGGCGGAGCTGGCGCGTCAGATCTGCCGCGAGCTCATCGTCCACACCTCGATCGAGGAAGAGATTTTCTATCCGGCGTGTCGAGCCAAGTTGCCCGAGGACCTGATGGACGAAGCGCAGGTCGAGCACGACACGGTGAAGACCTTGATCGCCGAGTTGCTCGTAGGCTCAGCGCATGATCGCTACTACGACGCCAAGGTGAAGGTCCTCTCGGAATACGTGAAGCACCATGTCAAAGAGGAGGAAGCGGGCGCGGAGAGCATGTTCGCCAAGGCCAAGGCGGCCGGGCTGAACGCCGCCGAGCTCGCGAAGCGCCTCAAGACAAGGAAGGCCGAGCTCAAGGCAAGCGCGGATCAGAGGCTGGAAGCCCCGCGTACTCGGTCTTTCATCTCCACAGCTCAGCACAACACACAAGGCGAGGGAAACATGGCCAGGCAATACAATCCGCAAGGACACGACACCGACGACGACCGCGAGTATTACGACCGCGGCAACCGATCAAGCTCGCGCTGGCGGACTCAAGACGACGATCACGACTACGATCGTTCCATGCGCCCGATCACCGCGCAGAGTAGCGATCGCGATGACAACAACCGGAGCCAGGGTCGCGGAAACGGCGGCCGTTGGTATGGCGACATCGAAGGGGACTACGAGCGTAACGCCCGCAATCGCGGCTACAACGACGAGTACAACATGCGCGGTACCTGGGAGAACGACGAGTACCAGCGCGGTCGTCAGGGCGCGAATCGTCAGGGTGGTAACGGCGGCGAGTGGTACGGCGGCACCGAGGGTCGCTACGGCGGCGGTCGCGAGTGGAGTCAGAGCTCGCAGGGCCAGTACGGCCAGCAGAATCAGTACGGTCGGCAGAACCAGTACGACTGGGGTCAGCAAGGCCGCTCCGGCTCGCAGGGCCAGTGGCAGGGCAGCCAGGGTCAGTACGGTCAGCAGGGCCAGTACGGCAGCCAGCACGATCAGCAGGATCGCTACGGCTCGCGTTCGATGAGCAACGACTACAGCGAGGACTTCCGTCGTCAGGGTCGCGGGCGCTGGGAGGGTTCGGAGTACGAGCCGGGCCAGCGTCAGTACAACCGCAACGACGACGAGGACAATCGCGTGCGTCAGGGCCGCGGCCGTGAGTACGGCCCAGACCAGATGAGCAGCGGCCAGA
>CAZZAH010000043.1:3342-7309 GCA_964652115.1 uncultured bacterium
CGTCGCAGCCGCGCCGGCCGGAGAACCGCACGGCGCAGCAGCGCGGCAACTCGCAGCGCAACGACATGCAGAAGCACCAGGACAACGAGCAGCACCAGCGCTGGTCCGACTGGAACAACCAGTAAGGCGCGGGTTCGGCCGGGACGGAGAGCCAGCCTCCGTCCCGGCCAGCTGCCATGAACCTCCTATCAGGAATCGACTGGCGCGAGCTCTTCGTCCCCACCATGAACCCGCTCGAGCTGGTGCTCCGCGGGTCTTTTCTTTACCTCACGATCCTCGCGCTCATGCGCGTCTTCCGCCGCGAGGCGGGAGCGCTCAACACCGGCGACCTCCTGATCGTCATTCTGGTTGCGGATGCGGCGCAGAACGCGATGGCGAGCGACTACCAGTCCATCACGGAGGGCGTGGTGCTGGTGGGAACGATCGTGGGATGGAGCGTGCTGCTCGACGCGCTCGCGTATCGTTCGCGCGCGATCCATCGACTGCTGCACCCCGCGCCGCTGCTTCTGATCTCTAACGGGCGCGTCCGAAGGCGGGGTCTCCGGGCGGAGATGATCACGATGAGCGAGCTCAAGGAGCAGCTGCGCGAGCATGGCGTGGACGACATCGCGAGCGTGAAGCGCGCGTACCTCGAGCCCGACGGACGCTTGAGCGTGATCAAGCGCGAGCAAGACGAAAACGACTCTCCCACGCCGGCCGTTCGCGGCTAGCCGAGGAGAGTCGTGATCGAGATGAGCCGTTCGGCTCGTGAGGTCAGTTCTTCTCCAAGAGATCGTCGCGCGATTGTTTCGCGCGCGCGGCGCCGATCGCAGTCTTGACGTGCTTCTCCTCCTCCGGTGGCGGCAGGACCGCGGGCAAGCCGAGAGATTCGATCCAGAGCTCTCGCGCCCAACCCATGGAATGATAGAGGTGCTCGTCCTCTTGCCCTTCGACTTCGAGCGAGGCCTCGCGCAACGTCTTCGCCTCCGCGCCTCGCAGATTCTCGGCCACCTTGCCGATCAGCTCCCAGTTCAGATGGTCCTTCGTCTCGGCCTCGACCACGCACTCGACCGCGACCAACTGCGAGGCGGGCGAGGGACCGTTCTGCAGCGATCGATCCATCGCGGCCACCTGCGCCTTCGCCTTTTCGCGGACGATCAGGCGTCCGGGCGTCTCGGCGTCCGGATCGAGCCCCAGCTTTTCGAAGACCCCGCGCAGGACCAGGACATGACCGCGCGTCTCCTCGAGGTACTTCTCCCACTCTTTCCGCAAATCGGCATGTTGGACGCAGCGCAGCGCCCGCGAGTAGATTTGAACTCCCCCTAACTCGGTCTCGAGAGCCTGGTATAACAGCTCATCGATCTGCTTCCGGTGCATCGCATCCCTCCCGTTTGCATGGCGTGACGGCCGATCTGCGGAGGGACTCACAAGAACCGTTCCTAACAGAAGCCAGCGGGTCAGTCGAAGTTGAGCTCGCGCTCGAGCGCGTGGGCGCGACGCCGGCTCGCGCGCATGAGCCAGATGCCGAAGCCGATCATCCAGGCGGGGAGGAGGTAGTTGTTCAGCTCGGCCACGAGGTCGACGGCGCCGGTGACGTTCCGCCACATGCCGATCAACCCGAGCACGCCGGTGACGATGCCCCACCAGCCGAACCATCGCGGCGTCGCTTGGCGGCGCAGCAAGGCGATCCCGGCCAACGTGAAGAAGAGGCTGAAGCTCAGCTCGCCGAGGAACTCTCCGATGAAGTTGCCGAGGTAGCGGTTCAGTCCGTCGAAGATCGCGGCCAACGCGGGGCGATCGCCGCCGCTCGACGCGACCCAGGCGCGCGCGAGCTCCCAGTGCATGCTCGGCCAGCGCATCAGGCCGAGCATCATGCAAACCGAGGCCAGAAACGCGAAGAGGATGCCGATGCGCATCGGCCCCGCGGCGACGCGCCGGAGCGCGAGAAACGCGCTCACCCCCGCGGGAATGAAGACGAGCGGTAGCACGCTGTACAAGCTCCAGACCGCGCGGCCAGTCGATCCCGTGTCGAGGAGCGCGGGCAGCACGTCCTCGGCGCTTCCGTCGAGCACATCGGGATAGTTGAAGCACGCGGCGAGGTAGGTGAAGACGGCGAGGAAGGCCAGTGCGCCGCCGACCAGCGCGATGCCTCCCGCGAAGATGGTCCCGGAGCCCGAGTGCTCGACCTCGCGCGCTTCAGTCATGGTTCTCCTCGAGTCGTTCCGCGATGCGCTCGACCAGCAGCGACTGAGCATCGTTGACCGGCCCCGCGTCGGCGTCCCGCACCACGCGGAGCGCGCTCTCGAGCGGCTCGCCCAGCGCGGTCAGTATGGAAACGGCGAGGGTGCCGGTCCGCCCGATCCCCGCGTGACAATGAATCAGAAGCGAGTCGCCCGCGCGGACACGCGTCGCCATTTCGAGCACGAAGCGCAGGTACTCGTCCTCCTGCTCAGGCACGCCGAAGTTGGGGATATCGAACGTGACGTGCTCGCACGGCACGCTCTCCGACACGATGGCGGCGGCAAGCTCGGGCGAGGCCGCGCGAATCTCCTCGAAGCCGGTCAGCGAGACGAGGACGGCGATGCCGGAGTCTGCAATCTCGCTCCACGACTGGCTGAGCGGCTCGCGGCGTCCGGGCATCGCGTGAAGGAAGATGCGGCCTTGGACGCCGGCCGGCATCGCGACCGAGCGGAAGAGCGGTCGCGCGTGGCGGCCTTTCTCGCCGCTGCTCACTCGCGCTCGCTCGCCGGCTGGCGGTTCGTCACCCAGGTGCCGCTCACCTCGCCGACCGCGTCGTCGAAGGCCTGTGTCCATCGGCGCGCAGCCTGGTCTGCCAACCGAAGGCCTTGTTGTAGAAGTCGGCCGAGTGCGCCACATCGGTGGCCGGGATTTCCAGGTAGCAGATTTTTCCGTTCGCGAGGGTCGCCATGGCTTCTCCTTGCATGGTTGGGCGCCGCCTGGGCGCTGCATGTGCGTCTCCCCTGAACCGAGCTTAGCCCAGGTCAGAGCGCGAGGCGAAAGCCGAAGACTTGAAGCTCTTCCTGCGCGAAGTCGAGATCCTCCGACCGGTGAAAGCCGATGCGTTCGTACATGCCCCAGGCGATCTTCTGCACGCGCGTCGTGTGGAGGATGACCTCGGCGTGCCCGGCGGTGCGCGCGAGGTCGATGCAGGCCATGGTCAGGGCACGGCCGGCGCCCAGGCCGCGGAAGCGCGAGTCGACGCCGAGGAGACGGATGCCCGACGCGTTTCGGATCGAGGTAGCGATGCCGCCCGAGCCATAGCTGCTCATGTCGGCGAAGTAGACGACGCCGCCGACCAGCGCGCCGTCCTCGTTGTGCGCGACCAAGACGCGCGCGCCCGGCTTCTCGGTGAAGCGACCGATGTCGGCCAGGAGCTCGTAGTAATGCGGCTGCTCCTCCGGCGTCGGAAAGCCTTCTTGGTGCGAGTAGACATCGACGAGCAGTGCGCCAAGCGCGGGAAACTCCTCGGGCTCGGCGTCGCGGATCGAAAGCTCGCTGCTCATGCGTTGGCCCCGTCGTCTTTCGTCAGCACGAGGTGCATCGCTTCGTCCCCGGTCGCGTGGCGCGTGACGCGATACCCGAGCTTCACCGTGTCGATGCCGCCGAGCAGCTGCTCTCCGCTTCCGAGCAGCACCGGGCTGATCGCGAGGTGAAGCTCGTCGATCAAGCCGACCTGCAAGTACTGCCGGATCGTCGCCGCGCCGCCGCCGATGCGGATGTCTAAGTCGCCCGCCGCCTCGCGCGCGCGGTCGAGCGCTTCCTCGTATCCGCCGGTGACGAAATGGAAGGTGGTGCCGCCTTCCATCGTGATCGACGCGCGAGGGTGATGGGTAAGCACGAAGACCGGCGTGTGATAGGGCGGGTTGTCGCCCCACCAGCCTTTCCAGTTCTCGTCGTGCGGGCCGCGGTACGGGCTGAACATGTTCCGACCGAGGATCCACGCGCCGAGGCCGCGCATCGCGGCGGC
>CAZZAH010000043.1:7409-12804 GCA_964652115.1 uncultured bacterium
TTGATCGCGACCGCCGCTTTGAGCAGGACGCGGAGCGCGTCGTTTACCGCCTCGTCGGTGGGAAATGCCGCCGCGACGTCCGGGTCGAGAAGCGCGAGGTTAGTCCCAGCTCGATACCGCCGGAGGTATTTCCCTCGGATTCCGCCCTCCATCGCGCCAAAGTCGTACTCGCTCCGTAGCTCGTCGGAAGGCTCGCTCTTAGCTTTGTTCATCAAATCTCTCTGTCGAATTTGAAGTTCATGCGGCGCCGGACTTCGGAAAGTCGACTATTCGTTCCCTCGCAAGCTCGGCTGCGTACGCCACGGCCGCTGGCACCGCTGCCGGCCGAAGAGTGGGGTAGTCGGCGAGGATCTCGTCGGCCGTTCGACCGGCGGCCAGATTCTCGAGCACGATAGCGACCATCACGCGCGTTCCCCGGAAGCACGGAACGCCCTGACAGCGGGTCGACGGTGATGTGCTCGCGCCAGTTCATGCGTTCTACCTCCAGGGCACGCGACAAGGATAGTGATGGCTCGATCCGAAACAAACCTGCTCGCGACCGGGCGCTAGGATCTCGTCCTGCTTACCCAGTTCGTGCCGCCCACAGCGCCGCGAGGAACTGCGCGCCGAAGCGCTCGAGCTTCTTCTCGCCGACGCCGCGCACCTCGAGCAGCTCGCGCGCGGTCGTTGGCTTGATCCGCACCATTTCGCGCAGCGTGCTGTCCTCGAAGACCATGTAGGCGGGAACGGCGAGGTCGCGCGAGATCTCGCGCCGAAGCTCGCGCAACGATTCGAACAGCGCCTGATCAGCGGGCGAATCGAAGGTGGTCGCGGCCGCACGCGCACGTGAACCGGACGCGCCGCTCGACGAGCTGCTCGCAGCCTTGCTCAACCGCGGCGCGAACATCGGGATCTCCGTGTCGTCTTTCAACGCCGCATAACCCGCGCGCGTGATGCGGAGCACCGGATACTGATCCTCGGTGCGCTCGAGCAGCTGCTGTTCGATCAGCTGCTGCGCGAGCTCGGTCACGACCGACTTGTCGTGCTTCGCCATCACGCCATAGCTCGGCAGGCGATCATGCCCGCGATCCAGGAGCGCCTGCCGCTTGCTTCCGCGAAGGATGTCGGTGACGTGCGCGAGCCCGAAGCTCGATCGAAGCTCGAGCACGCACTGGAGAATCTGGCGCGCCAGCGCGTCGCCGTCCGCCATCTCCTCCACCGGATCGAGGCAGACGTCGCACGCGCCGCAGGTCGCGCCTCCGTACTCCTGTCCGAAGTAGGACGAGAGCGAGAGATGCCGGCAGACGCGCGTCGCGCAGTAGTCGCGCATCTTGCCGAGCAAGGTCATCCGCGCGCGGTAGGCATCATCGGCGGCGAAGTCGATGCCCGGACCCGCGACGGACTCGGACGCGCTCCTCTCGAGGAGCATTCGCCTCCGCATGTAATCGCCGGCCGAGTAAAACAACACGCACTCCGCGGGCAACCCGTCGCGCCCCGCGCGGCCGGTCTCCTGCATGTAGTGCTCGATCGTCTCCGGCAGGGTCGCGTGGAGGACGCAGCGCACGTCGCTTCGATCGATGCCCATGCCGAAGGCGACGGTCGCGACCACGACGTCGAGGCGCTCGCTTCGAAACGCCGTCTCGATGCGCGCGCGACGTTCACCGGGCAGCCCAGCGTGATAGGCCTCGCAGACGATGCCCTTGGCGCGAAGCCGCTCGGCCAAGGTCTCGGTGTCCCGGCGGCTGAGGCAGTAGACGATCGACGCCTCGCCCGGATGCCGCTGCACGACCTCGGCCACCTGAGCTGGGAGATCATCGCGCGGCACGACGCGGTAGGTGAGGTTCGGCCGATCGAACGAGCCGAGCAGGATCTCCGGCTCACGCAGACGAAGCTGCGCCACGATGTCCTCGCGCACGCGCGGGGTCGCGGTCGCGGTGTAGGCCTGGATCGCGAGCTCGGGCCATCGCGCGCGAAGCTCGCCCAGCCGCCGATATTCGGGGCGAAAATCGTGTCCCCATTGGCTGATGCAGTGCGCTTCGTCGACCGCGAGCACAGCCGGCCGCACGCGATCGAGCCATTGCACGAAGCCGTCGAGCGCCATGCGCTCGGGCGTGACGTAGAGAAGCCGGACCTCGCCGCGCTCGACGCGCCGCCGCACATCGCCCGCCTCCTCCCAGCTGTGGTCGCCATGGATCGCGGCCGCGGGATAACCGAGGAGGTCGAGCGCCGCCACCTGATCGTTCATCAGCGCCTTGAGCGGAGAGACGACCAGCGTGAGCCTCTGCGTGAGGAGCGGCGGCACCTGATAGCAGAGCGACTTTCCACCGCCGGTCGCGAGCACGAGGAGCGTGTCGCGTCCGGCTAGCGTCGCCTCGATCGCGCGCTCCTGATAGGGACGAAGCGAAGGGAAGCCCCAGCGTTCGCGCACCAGGGTCGAGATCGACTCCTTGAGGTTGGGCAAGAGCACCTCGTTAGCGTGTGATGCTCGCCGCGCGGTCGTTCGGCGTCGGCGAGCCGACACGCTAGCAAGGTCGAGGCCGTGCTGTCATGCGCGAGGTCTTCGATCAGTCGAGCTGCCCCTTTTCGGCCGCCTTCTTCAGCTTCTCGTTGGCGAAGATCGCGACCTCGACGCGTCGGTTCTGCTGGCGCCCATCCTCCGTCTCGTTCGACGCGATCGGATTCGATTCGCCGAGGCCTACGCTGCTCACTCGGGAGCCGGCGACGCCGAGCGACATCTGGTAGTCGGCCACAGCCTTCGCCCGCCGTTCCGACAGCGTCTGGTTGTGGTCCTCCGAACCGGTGTTGTCGGTGTCCCCTTCGATCAAAATGTTGGTGTCCTCGTACTTATTGAGGGTGGTGACCAGCGACTCGATGTTCTGCCTCGCGGTCGCGCCCAGTTGATAGGAGTCGACCTCGAAGAGGATCCCGGAGTCGAAGGTGACCTTGATCCCCTCGCCGACCCGCTCGATCTTCGCGTTCTTCATGTCGCGGCGCATCTCCTCGGCCTGACGATCCATGCGCGCGCCGATGAGCGCACCGGCGGTGCCGCCGACCGCCGCGCCGATGATGGCCCCGAGCGCGGTGTTACCGTTGGCCCGCCCGATGAGGCCGCCGGCGACGCCGCCCGCGCCGGCCCCGATCGCTCCGCCCTTCGCCTTGTTGCTCCACCCACAGCCGGTGCTCGCGAAGAGCAACGCGACACTCGACAATACGATGACGACTCTCTTCATGGACTCCTCCTTCTGTCTGGAACGGTCACGGCCGAGCACCCCCGTTACTGTTAAGCACGCCGCGTGCCATGCGCCGGGTGGGCTCGTATACTCTCACCACAATGTTCGACCCTCGCATCGAATCGATCTTCCATGAGCTGGCGGATCTTTCGGCCGATGCGCGCGCCTTGGGGCTCGACGCGCTCTGCCCGATCGGCGATCCGGCGCGCGATGAGGTGATGAGCCTTCTCGCCGCCGAGGATTCGTCGCTGCTCGATCCGCGAGCCCATGATCGCGAAGCCTTGCCGGAGCGGATCGGCCGCTATCCGATCCTGCGCGAGCTGGGGAGAGGCGGCATGGGCGTCGTCTATCTCGCACATGATCCTGAGCTGGGACGAGAGGTGGCGCTCAAGACCTTCCACCAGCGCCTGGCCGCTTCGCCCACGAGCCGAGCCCAGCTTCGCGCCGAGGCGAGGGCGCTCGCGCTGGTCTCTCAGCCGAACGTGGCGCAGGTCTTCGCCCTCGAGGAAACGACCGAAGGCGTGTTCCTTTCGATGGAGTATGTGCCCGGGTCGAACCTCTCCGCGCGAATGCGCGATCTCGGCGAGGTCGAGCTCCTCGATGTCGCACGGCAGATGGCGGCGGGGCTCGAGGCGGCGCACGCGCGTGGGATCGTGCATCGTGACTTGAAGCCGCAGAACGTGCGCGTGACGCCGGATGGTTGGGTCAAGGTGCTCGACTTCGGCCTCGCGGCGCAGGCCGCAGCAGTGAACGACTCGCGCGCGGGCACGCTTCGTTACATGAGCCCCGAGCAGATCGACGGCGGCGCGCTCACCGACCGGAGCGACCTCTGGGCCTTCGGCTGCATCCTCTACGAGTGCCTCACTGGTGCGCCCGCGGTGAGCGGCGCCGATGCTGCGTCGATGATGGCGGCGGCGCGCGAGGCAGCGATCGATTGGACGCGACTCCCGGCGAAGACACCCGACGGCATCCGCGCGTTCCTCAAGCGCTGCTTCGAACGCGAGGCGGCGAGCAGGCCGAGCGCGGCGGAGGCTCGTCACTTCTTCGAGCAGGAGCTCTTGCGCGCACGCGCGCGGAGCCTGATGGGCGGCGTGAGCGTCGCGGGCGACGGAAACCAAGTCCATCTACCGAACCGAACCTCCGCGTTCGTCGGACGCGCCGCCGCGCTTCAATCCGTGCTCGACGCGATGGCGTCGACGCGCCTGATCACGATCGCGGGGCCTGGCGGTTGCGGCAAGACGCGGGTCGCGATCGAGGCGGCGAGGCTCTCCGCGCAGCGTTTCCCGGATGGCGTCTGGTTCGTCGATCTGACCTCGCTCGCGGCGGAGGACGAGATCGAGCCCTTGGTCGCCCGCGTGCTCGGCGTGCGCGATGTCGCGGGCGCGGCGACGTTGGGCGAAGCGCTCCGTCGCGCGCTCTCGACCAAGCGAGCGCTCCTGCTCCTCGACAACTGCGAGCACGTGATCGAGCGGGCGGCGGAGTGGGCGGCGCGGGCAACTGCGGAGTGCGCGGGGCTCACTATCCTCGCGACCAGCCGCGAGCCGCTCGATCTGGTCGAGGAGCAGGTGCTCGATCTGCCGCGACTCGAGCTGCCGGCGCCGGATGCCGATTCCGGCGCGGCGCGCCGGAGCGAAGCGGTCACCCTCTTCGAAAGCCGCGCGCGCTCGCGTCGTGCCGACTTTGCGTTGAGTGATGAAGACGCGATCCGCGCGGCTGAGCTCTGCCGGCTCTTGGACGGTTTGCCGCTCGCGATCGAGCTCGCCGCGAGCCACGTGCGCACGCTCTCGGTGGCGGAGATCCTGGAGCGCGTGCGCGAGCGACCCTTCGGGCTTGGTCAGGTGCGCGGCGTTGCCGAGCGCCATCAATCGCTCTCCGGGCTGATCGCGTGGAGTCATCGGCTGCTCGAACCGGACGAACAGCGGCTCTTCGCGCGCCTCGCGATCTTCCGCGGCGGATGGACGGCGGGCGCGGCCGAGGCGGTCTGCGCCGATGAAGCGGGCCTGCTTCCCGCGTGGCGGATCTGCGATCTCCTGAGCCGCCTAGTCGAGCGTTCGCTGGTCGAGTTGGTCGTGCTGCGCGAAGCCGAGACGCCGCGCTATCGCTTCCTCGAGACGATCCACCGCTTCGCGCGCGAGGAGCTCGAGCGCAGCGGGGAGGTCGCGGAGCTCGAGGCGCGCCTCGTGCAG
>CAZZAH010000043.1:12904-15925 GCA_964652115.1 uncultured bacterium
CGAGGAGCTCGAGCGCAGCGGGGAGGTCGCGGAGCTCGAGGCGCGCCTCGTGCAGCATCTCGTGACCTGGATAGCCCCGCGCGCGGGTGAGAGCACCGTCACCGGCGACGTGCGCGCGAAAGCGATCGCGATCGACTACGCCAACGTCACCCTTGGCCTCGAGCTCGCGCTCGAGCAGGGCAACCGCGAGAGTGCAGAGCGACTCGGCGCCGGTGCCGAAACCTACTGGTCATCGGCTGGGCTCTGGCGCGAAGGGGTCGCGTGGATGCGTCGCGCGCTCGAGCTCGTCGACCGTGAGGAACGGGTCGCACCCACCGGCGGCGCGGAGCTTGCGCTTCGGCTCGACTTGCTGGCCAATCTCGCGCACCTGCACACGCTGCTCGAGCAGCACGACCACGCGCGCGCGCTCGCGTCGCGGGCGCTGTCGTTAGCGGAAGGGAGCGACTCGCCGCGCCACCGCGGGCGAGCGGCGCATTGCGCGGGTCTCGCCGCCCACGGCGCCCTCGACTTCGAGTCGGCGGAGAGACATTTCACCGCTACCGTTGCGTGGATGAAGGAGGCGGGAGATCGAGAGGCGATGGCCTCCGCGCTCGGTAACCTGGCCATGACCTACGCGGCCTCCGCGCGACTGCCCGAGGCGGTCCAATCGCTGGAGGAGCAACTCGTGATCGCGCGCGAGCTCGGCGTGCCGCATGGCATCTCGGTTGTGTTGAACAATCTTGGGCTCGTGAGCTGGGCGCTCGGTCGCCCGGTCGAGGCGCTCCGCTACCTGGATGAATCGCTTCCGATCCAGCGTGCTCGAGGCCACGCGCTCGGCACCGCGATCTGCCTGAATCTGATCGCGGAGGCATCGATCGAGGTGGGCGAGCTCGCGCGCGCCCGCGTCGCGCTGGCGGAGTCGATCCCCGAGCGCCTCCGCATGGGCCAACGGGTCGGCGTTCTCTCCGCGCTACGCAGTGTCAGCCGCTTGGTCGATCGCGAGGGCGATCCGGCGCTCGCGGCGGAGGTGATGGGGAGCGTGCTCGCGATCCGCGACTCGGGCGTCCTGCTCTTGCAGGCGGAGGAGTCGGCCAAGATGGACGCATGGCGCGAGCACCTGCGGGGCCGCCTCGGCGACGAGCTCCTGGCCGAGGCGCTGGCGCGCGGCGCGTCGCGATCGCTCGATGAAGCGGTCGAGTGGGTCGTCTCCTGGCTTCCGGCGCCGGGCTCGCTTCGGTAGACTCATCGGAGTCATTCAGCCCCCGAGGAGTCCATGCCCACGCAACCAACGAAGAACCTCGAGACCTTTCCGAATCCGCGCCCCGGGCGCGAGTACGAGATCGCCTTCGAAATCCCGGAGTTCACCTGCCTGTGCCCGAAGACGGGGCAGCCCGACTTCGCCACGATCCGCATTCGCTATGTGCCGGACGAGCTCTGCGTCGAGCTCAAGTCACTCAAGCTCTACATCTGGTCCTTCCGCGACGAAGGACACTTTCACGAGGACGTGACCAATCGAATCCTCGATGACCTCGTGAGGGTCCTCGCGCCGATTCGCCTCTCGATCGAGGGGGACTTCGCGGTGCGAGGCGGCATTCACACGGTGGTGCGGGTCGAGCACAAGAAGACCTAGCTCCACGGAGGTCCCCATGCGGACAGCGTTCCTTGCCTCGACCCTCCTCGGCCTCGTGATCGTAGCGCCTTCCACTCGCGCGCAGACTCTTCTCTGGTCCTATCAAGGCGTCGAGAACGTCGTTTGTATGACGGTCACGCCGGATTTGAACGGCGACGGCGTGCCCGACGTGGCGTTCGACTCTTACGACGCGGGACCGAGCGGGGTCGATCATCTCTTCTGTGTAAGCGGCGCGTCGAGCGGAGCCGGTACGTTGATCTGGTCCGCGCGGCCGCTCGGTGGACCGAGCAATAGCGGCGGGTATGGCGACGCTTGCCTGCGCACAGGCCCGGACCTTTCCGGCGATGGCACGCCGGATCTGTTGTACGGCGCCGCATGGGGAAGCCGCACGGCCTTCGTGCTCGACGCGAACAGCGGCGCCACCTTCTGGAAGTTCGACAGCTACTCACAATCGCCGCCCACGCCGCCCGAATCAGGTTGGGTCTACGCGATGGAGAGCCTCGGGCAGGACCTCACGAGCGACGGTTATCCCGAGGTCGTCTTCTGCCTCGGCGGATTGAACTATCGCGTCTACTGCGCGAACGGGCGGACCGGCGCGATCCTCTGGAGTCATTTCTACGGCGGCGCGGTGGCCGACATCCACTCGATCGGCGATCTGAACGGCGACGGCACGCGCGACGTGGTGGTGGCGCTGCAAGACGGCGTGGCCGGCGTCGGCGCGCTCAGCGGCACAAACGGTGCCGCGTTGTGGACGAAGAGCGCCGGCTCGTGCCAATCGATCGCGCTTCTGCCCGACCTCAACGGCGACGGCAAGGACGAGGTCGTCGGCGCCTGCTGGGATAGCCAGATCCACTGTTATAGCGGCGCGAACGGCGCGGTGCTCTGGAACGGCCCGATCGGCAACAACGGAATGCGTGTGGTCGCGCTCGATGACGTGAATGGCGACGGCAAGCGCGACGTCGCGGTCGGCTCGTGGGACCGCGCGGCTCGCGTCTATGACGGCGCCAACGGCGCGCTCCTCTGGCGCACGCTGGTCGGCACGCTCAACGGCGGCGACGTCTGGGCGATCGATCGCGTGGCCGATATCACCGGCGACGGCATCAACGACGTCTGCTGCGGCTCCTTCGACACCAAGGTCTACGCGATGAACGGCGTGACCGGCGCGGTCGTCTGGTCTTACACCACGGGCAGCCGTGTCTTCACCGTGCGTGGCGCGCCGGATCTTTCGGGCAACGGCGTGCCGGACGTCCTCGCGGGGACGCAGATGGTCAGCGGCGTTGGCGGCATCTGCTACGCGATCGAAGGCGGCGCGCCGCTGGTCGCGGTCGAGCCGAGCGACGCATCGCCGGTACTTCTCTCGAGCAATCGGCCGAATCCGTTTTCGACGCGCACCTCGTGGGAACTCGCGGCGC
>CAZZAH010000044.1:0-8978 GCA_964652115.1 uncultured bacterium
ACGGCAACATCATTCGCTTCGCGCCGCCGCTCGTCATCTCGCGCGAAGAGGTCGGTCAGGCGCTCGCCATCATCACCAAGGTGTTCGAGGCGATCGCGTAACCACCGAGATGTCCACCGGCGGAGAGAAGGGGCGGGCGATGCGGAATCGGCCGCCCTTTTCGTGGGTCCTCCGCATGCTCAAGGAGCAGCATGGAACGGCGCCGGCACCGCCGAGCCGCGATCCCTTCGCTCTGGTGCTGTGGGAGCAGGTCGGCTATCTGGTCGATGACGAACGGCGCGCGGCCGCCTTGGCCCTGCTCGCAAAACGGACGAAGCTGGACCCCGCGCGCATCCTCCGCGAGCCCGACGTCAGCCTGCTCGAGATCGCGCGGCTGGGCGGATCGGTCGGGATCGAGCGGCGAGCCGAGCGTCTTCGCGCATCGGCGCGTCTTCTCCTCGAGCTGGGAGTCGATGCCGATGCGCTCGCACGCGCACCGCTTGACGAAGCGCGTCGTGCCTTCCAGAAGTTCGACTCGATCGGCGCGCCCGGTGCGATGAAGATCCTCTTCTTCGCGCGGGCGCATGCCTCGCTTCCGCTCGAGTCGAACGGTCTCCGCGTCCTCGCTCGATTCGGCGTCGCGCGGGAGGAGAAGAGCTACGAAGCCACCTATCGTGCGGTGCAGGCGGCGATCGCGGATGAGCTCCCCGCGGGCTTCGAGGCGCTCGAGGAAGCGCACCTTCTCCTTCGCGCGCACGGTCAGCTCGTGTGTAAGCGAACGAGCCCGCGTTGTGATGCCTGCGCCCTCGCGGAGCGCTGCGCGTTTCGATCGTCTAGTACGTCGCCTTGATTCGACCTGGGCGCGCAAGGAAAGGAATGCCCCTCCGCGTGGGGCGCGCGGAGGGGCAAGGGCCGAACCTGAGGCGACTAGGCCTTGAGCTCGAGCACCATGTTGAAGGGGGTTTCGGCCACGCGGCGCATGCGTGTGAAGCCGCCTTCCTTCGCCACCTCGCGCAGACGCGCCTCGCCGGCCTGCGCGCCGAGCGCCGTCTGCACCTCCTGCGAGAGCGAGCTCGGCGTGCAGAGCAGGGTCGAGAAGCCGTAGTAGGCCGCGCCGATCGGGTTGAGGTTGCCGTCGACCGAGTCGGCCGCGTTGGGCTCGACCAGCAGCACGGTGCCGCTCTGATCTACGAGCGTGCGCACGTGGCGCAGCGCGCCCGCCGGATCTCCCATGTCGTGCAGGCAATCGAAGAAGCCGATCAGGTCGTAGCGTCCACTGAGCTCCTTCGCCGTCGCCACCTTGAAGCTCACGCGATCGGCGACGCCGGCCTCGGCCGCGCGCTTCTTCGCGATCTCGATCGACGCGGGATGCGCATCGATGCCGACGAAGCGCGACCGAGGGAACGCCTTCGCCATCGCGATGGTCGAGGCGCCATGTCCGCAGCCGATGTCGGCGACGGTGGCGCCTTGCGTCAGCTTCGCCGCCGCGCCGTCGAGCTTGGGAATCCATTCCGTCACCAGGTTCGCGAGGTAACCGGGGCGGAAGAAGCGCTCGCAACCTTCGTGCACGTCGGAGTGGTGATCGCGCCACGGCATCCCGTCGCCGCTGCGGAAGGCCTCGGTGATGCGGTCGGTCGCGCGCACTGCGCCGAGCGCGATCTCGAACGCGCCGGAGACGAAGGCCGGGCTCGCCTCCTGGGTCAAGGCGATCGCCTGCTCCTCGGGCAGGCTGAACCGGTCGTCGCCCTCGTGCTTCACGTAGCCGCGGGCCGCTTGCGCGGAGAGCCACTCGCGCACGTAGCGCTCCGACGTTTCGGTCCTGGTCGCGAGCTCCTTCGGCGTCATCGGGCCTTGGCCCGCCATCGCGCGGTAGAGGCCGAGCCGATCACCGATCACCACCATCGCGCCGTTCAGCACCGCGCCGACGTCTCCCACCGCCTTGAAGACGAACTCCATCACGCTTGCTTCGGTCACCGACATTGTTGCCTCCAGACTTCTGTGTTTCTCGTGGCCGCGCCGGCCTTCGATGGGGACAACACAGGAGGCGCGAAAAGCGCACAGCCTGGAAGGCTCGCGCGGTGCAGGCGTTGTCGGAGAGAGGGCTATTCCTTCGGAGGACGAGGAGCGAGCGCGGTCTCGACCAGCTTGACCCAGTCCTTGATCACCTTGACCAGCGCGGGCCGCTTCTTCTCGATGTCGGCGAGGTCGTAGAACCTCATCTCGCGACGATCGGGCTGGCTTCCTTCCAGGATCTCGCTCGACTTGCTGATCCGCGCACCCGGCGGAAAGTTGATGATGAACTCGACGTAGCCCCGCTCGCGTAGGTTGAACGCGCCGAGGTCCATCAGGTAGCGGAAGCTGGGCGCGTTCCACTTCACCTGCTCGACCAGCTTTCGGCTCGCGCCGCGGATGATGGCGCGGACAGCGTCGATCTCCGGCTTCTGCGGGTGATCGAGCGCGCTCATGAACTCATTGACGTTGGCGTAGGTGGGCTTCGCGGCGGCCTTCTTCTTCGGCGCGGGGAGCGTCTTCGTCATCGAGAGGATCTTCGGCTCGGGGCGGGGCTTGGGCTCTTGATCGTCGTTCGGTTCGGCGCTGGAATCCTCGCTCTTCGGTCTCTCGGCGCCGGTCGTCGTTCGCTTCGGCTTCTCGGATGGATTCTTGGGCACAGCCATGCTCCCGAGTTGAAGGTCTTAGGATGACGCTGCGCCAACTATCAGACGCGGCGAGGCCGAGGTCAAGGTCGCGGGCGTCGGCGCGAGCGCGCGCATCTGCTACCTTCCTCGGTCGCGAAGGAGGCGAGCCGGAAAAGATGATCCTGGCGGAGAAGTCGGTGAACGAAAGGCCGCGCGTCCGTGGTCGGATCGCGCCGAGCTCGCCGGTCCATCGGCTCTACGATGCCTGTTGGCGACCGGCCCTCGGGCTCTTGTCGTTCGAGCTCGCGCTTCGTGCGACCCGCGGCGGTTGTGCGGAAGGCGAGCGCGCGGAACGGCTCGGTCATCTTCCACGCGCCGACGGAAGCCCCTCGATCTGGTTTCATGGCGCGAGCGTCGGCGAGGCGCGGAGCCTCGAGCCGGTGATCCGTCGCCTCCGCGCTCGGCTTCCGGACGCGAGCTTCACCCTCACCCTCTGCAACCGGGCTGCCTTCGCAAGCGCGAGGAAGATGCTCTCCCCGCTCGGTGTCACCGTCGCGGCGGCGCCCTTCGACGCGCCCGCGGCGATCGATCGTGCATGGACCTCGCTCGCGCCCGACGCGCTGATCGTCTGCGAGTGCGAGCTCTGGCCCAACCTCTTCCATCGATCCGCGCGGCGCGGCACCAAGGTGATGATGGTGAACGCGCGCATCTATGAGCGGGACGCGGCCCGATATCGTGCGCTCGCGGCGCATCTCTCTCCCGCGCTTCGAGACGTGACCTGGGTCGGCGCCGCCACGCCGGAGGATGCGGCACGCTTGCGGGATGCCGGTCTCCCTCGCGATCGAGTCGAGTGCGTCGGCTCGAGCAAGTTCGACCTCACCTTGCCATCGCCTTCCGAGATCGATCCGGGCTTGCGCTCGAGGGTCGAACGGGGCCGCTGGATCGCGCTCGCGAGCACCCATGCAGGCGAGGAGGCGATGCTCCTGCCGAGGCTCCGCGTCCTGCTTGAATCGCGGCTAGACCTTCGCGTGCTCGTCGCTCCACGAGACCCGCGCCGCGCCGACGAGGTGCTTCTCCTCGCGCGAAGGCTCGGCCTGACCGCGGAGCGACGGGGCATGCCGTGGAAGGGCGATCCGACCATCCTCGTGCTCGACACGCTGGGCGAGCTGCCGTCCCTCTTTGACCGAATGGAGGCGGTTTTCCTGGGCGGATCGCTCGTGCGCGCGGGCGGTCACAACCCGATCGAGCCGGTGATGGCGGGAGCGGCCGCGGTGATCGGCCCGCATCACGAGAACTTCGCCACGGAGGTCGCCGCGCTTCGGGACGCTCGCGCCATCGATGTCGTCACCACTGCCGAGGCGGCCTGGATCGCGCTGGCGCGGCGGCTCGACCATGCCGAGGAACGGCCGGAGCGAGCCGAACGCGCCCGCGCCGCGATCGCGCAACGGCGGGGAGCGGCCGATCGCTACGCCTCGGAAATTCTCGCGACCTTGCACAAATCGACCTCGGACCGTTAAAGATGGGGCGCAGGTCCTTCCTCGGGGGATGCGAATTGAGCAGGGAAAACGCGCCCATCTTTATCTCGACCGGCTGTGTTTCCGCCGATCGCGTCACCGCGCCGGTCGTGCGCGAGCTCCGCGCGCGTGGCGTCGACGCGCCCATGGTCGGGCTGGTCGGCGAGATCCTGATCGAGGAAGGTGTGCGTTCGATCGCCGACCTCAATCGCCTGAGCAGCATCGGCCTCATCGGGAGCTGGAGCGTCGCCGCGAAGAATCTTCGCGCGCTCCAACAGGCGCATCGGCGATTGGTCGAGCTCTTCGAACGCGATCGGCCGCGTCTCGCGATCCTGGTCGACAACCCGGGCCAGAACCTCGTGGTCATGTCGGTCGCGCGGCGCTTCGGCGTGCCGATCCTCTACTACGTCACGCCGCAGGATGTGTGGGCGGCGGGCATCAGCCCGGCCAAGCGCGTCGCGCGCGGCGCCGATCGCATCGCCAACGTCTTCGAGTTCGAGCCGCCCTACTTCGTCAAGCATGGCGGCCGCGCGGAGTGGGTTGGACATCCGTTGCTCGACATCCTGGGAAAGGTGGAGCGTCCCTCGCTGGATGGCCACTCGATCGCGCTCTTCCCCGGAAGCCGCTGGCAGGAGGTGCGAGACCTGCTGCCGATCCTGCGCGAGACCGCGGAGAGGTTGCTGAAACAGCATGCCCGACTTCGTTTCATGATCTCGGCCGCGAGCGCGGAGCTGCACACCTTGCTTGATCAAGCGGTGGGCGAGTGGGAAGTCCCGGTCGAGGTGTACAACCACGATCCTTATCGCGTGCTCTCGCGCTCCGATCTCCTCATCACCTGCTCCGGGACCGCCACGCTCGAGGCAACCATCCTGGGGCTTCCACACATCGTGCTCTATCGCGTACACAACCTCATCGATCGCGTGCTGCGGCCGCTTCTCGTCCACTGCGAGTATCTCGCGATGCCGAACCTGCTGGCCGGACGTAGGGTCGTTCCGGAGCTGATCGGCAACGCGGCGACCGCGCAGGGAATCGTCCGGCACGCCGAGGAGCTGCTGGGGGAGACGCCGGCGAAGCGTCGCATGCTCGATGACCTGGCGGAGACGCGAGCAAAGCTCGGCTCGCCCGGCGCGATCGCCCGAACCGCGGACATCGCCGAGTCGCTGCTGCCGAGCTTCGCGGTCTGAGCTCTAGTCGGTCGCCCAGCTGCTGGTGACGTGAACGATGGTGAGGTACTGAAAGCTCGCGGTCGAGAGCAGCGCGCGAAGGAGCGTGCTCTCCGGGAAGAGGTAGGTCCACACGAAGCAGAGCCCGAGCACCAGGACCGATAGTCCGAGGTAGACGGTGCGAAAGCCCACCTTGCTCGTCCGAACCCACCGCAGCGGATTGCCCGCGAGCCCCCCTCCGTCGCGAAGCTGTCGTTGCCCGAATCGGAACCAGGCGACGAAGTGCGCCAGCACGAAGAAGAGGAGCGCCGAGGGTAGGACCGCGAGTGACAGAATGATCAACGTGTAGCCGGTGTAGATCAGCAGGATCGGCCGGTGCTCCCGGCCGAACGCGTGCCATCCCCCCGGGTATCGCTTGGCCACGCGTCTCGCCAGCCAAAGCTCGAGCGCGAGGGTCGGCAACAGGTAAAGCGGGAAGAGCCCCCACGCCGGCATTCCCGGCGGCGCGAAGATGTCGATCAGCGGCGCTTCCATCGGCAATCGGTCGCTTGTGCTCAGGAAGTAGAGGAAAGCGGGCGTGGTCAAGCCGGCGAGGAACACCATGTACATCTGGCGCAGGGTCGCGAGTGTGCGCCGATGCAACCCAGGTTGCGGGCACTCGCCGTAGGCGACGTAGAACGTGATCTCGTCCCGAAAGACATGCCAGGAGAAGAAGACCGCGAAGGCGACGTGCACGATCGGATGGGCCTCGCCCCCGAGCAGCGCGAAGACGACGGCCAGCGCGACGCCGAGCAGGGAGAGCCCGCCGAAGCGCACGCGCGTGGCGGAATCACGGAAGCGCGCGGAGCTGAGCAGGAAGCCGACGGCGAAGAGGTAGTGCGGCAGGCCGAACACCTTGACCGCGACCATCAACGGCTGACGCAGGGTGAACGCGGTCGGGCTTCGGCCGTTGGCAAGGAACTCGCACAGCGCGAGCGCGCCCGCCGCGAGCGCGGCCCCGAGAGTCCAGAGCAAGGTGGCGCGCCAGGCGTCGACGGTTCGACTTCGGTGTCGTGACGGACCCGGCTCCGTTCGACCTTGCGCGTCGACCACGAGCGTTTCGATCGCTTCCCGCATCGAGGTGCTCACCGGGGCGTGTAGCTCAGCGTGATGTGAACCACGGTGAGCCAGTAGAAACCTTCGGGAGTCGTGATCGCGCCAAGCCCTGCGCCTCGACCGGTGAGCGTGAGCAGGTACACCCCCAGCACCAGCGTCGCGAGCCCGATGTACACGAGGTGGAAGCGCGCCGGTGTCGCGGGGAGCAACCGCTCGAGCCATCGACCGGTCGTCCCGCGCCGACGCCTGAGCTCGCGTGCCGAGAAGAGGTACCACGCGACGAAGTGTGTAAGCACGAGAAGGCCGAAGATCCCAGTGAACAGGGGGAGAAGAAGCAAAGCGGTGGCGTAGGCGAGGTGCATCAGGAGCAGTGGCCGATGCCGGCGCCAGAGCGCCGTCCATCCACCCGGCATCCCCAGGTGGATCCGGTTCGCGAGGAGCACCGCGCTGGCCATCGCGGGAACGAGGTAGGCTCCGAAGCGAAGGCCGAGCGGCCACGACTCCGGAAAGAGCAGTCCCGCGATTGGCGAGGCGCCCCGCAGGCTCTCGGCATAGAGCAACCCCGGCAGGCCGAGGCCGACGATCGCGACCAGAATGAGCGCGCGAAGGAGCGCGAAGGCGCGCAACTCCGCCGCATCACCGACGCCATGCTGCGCGCGCAAGAAGTGCGCTTGGTCCCGGAGCTCGTGGTGAGAGAAGTAGGCGGCGAGGGCGAAGAACGCGATCCGGTCGTGATGTCCGCCGAGCCGATCGAAGATTTGCGCCAGTCCCACCCCAAGGACGAGGAGCCAGAAGAGGTGCAGCTGCGCGCGCGGGGCCACGAGTCGTCGTGACGCGATCAGAAAGAGGGCCGCGAGGGCGAAGTGCGGCAAGCCGAGAAGAAGGTTCGGGAGCACCGCCGGGTCGCCCAGGGCTCGCGCCCCCCCCGCGCCGAGCACGAGGCTTCCGATCCAGCTGGAGAGCCGAAGCAAGAGCGCGCTGATCGCGAGTGAGCCGAACCAGAGCTTCAAGGTCGGACTCGAAGTCCAGGGGCGCGCTTCGTGCGAAGCGGTCGTGATCGCGCGAGCTTCTCGCTCGCGAACCTCGGGCATCCTTGTCCCTCTGCGTGGGCCGTTGCATGGGATGGTCGCGAAGTGCGGCGAGAGCATCGGGCGTCGGGACCGCACCTGTCCAGGCCCTTCTCCTCGCCGGAGCGCGTCCGGAGTGATGGCCTGCTGCCTGGCCGCGCGCTATCCTGCGGCGCGGTGAACTCTCTCGTCGAATCGACCTTCTCCGCGCGCGTGGCGAGCTTCCTCGGAAGATGAATCGCCGCGCGCTTCGGGTCCTCGGATATCGCATCGAGTGGCTCGCGCTCCGCGCCGTCCTCTCGAGCGTGAAGCGAGGCGATGCCTCCGCCGCCATGGGACGCGCGCGCGGATGGGCCTGGTTCGGACGACATCTGCTCCGAGGAGAGTGGGGGTGGGCGCTGCGAAACCTCGCGCTCGTCTTCGGCCCCGGGCTGACCGCCGGCGAGCGCCATCACCTCGCGATCCTCGCCTTCGAGCAGCACTTCATGAGCTACCTCGAAGGAGCGCGTGCCGATGCGGTGGAGTTCTCGGACGTCGATCCCTCCGCCATCGCCGCGGCGACGGCGGGCGGACGCGGTTGCATCCTGGCCAGCGCGCATCTCGGGAGCTGGGAGCCTGCGCTTCGCCTCGGCCCAAAGCTCGGCCATCGATTGGCGGTGGTCTATCGCCCGGCCGACAATCCCTGGTCCGAGGCAGAATTCGCGCGCGCCCGTGCCTCCTACGGCGTCGAGTGGATCGAGAAGCGTGACGCCGCCTCGATGATCCGCGCGCTTCGATCGGGCAAGCTCCTGGTTCTGATGAGCGACCTCAACACGAAGCGGGATGGGATCACGGCCGAGTTTTTAGGGCTTCCCGCGCAGTGCCCGGCGGGACCGGCGCGTCTGGCGCTTCGACTCGGCTGCGCGATCGTGCCGGTCATCTCCTTGCGCGAGGCTCCGGGCAAGGCGCGCCTCGTGTTTGCGCAGCCGATCGAGCCGGCGAGCTTCGAGGGCATGGCGCCGAAAGCTCTTCGGGCCGCCCTCACGCGGCAGGTCAACGCGACCCTCGAACCTTGGATTCTGGAGTACGCGGAGCAATACAACTGGCTCCATCCGCGCTGGCGAATGCGGCCCGATGGTTCGACCTGGACCCTGAGCACGCCGCTCGACGCGATGCTGGCCGCGCGCACGACCCCCTTCGCCGACGTTTCGCCGCGCGTACGCGCGTTGCTTCACCACCGGGTGCACGCATGAGCGACGTCGTGGTCACCGTCGAGGCGCGTCGCCGGCGCGCTGAGCGGAGCCTCCGCTCGAAGCTCGCGATCGCGGGCCTGGTGGTCCTTCTCCTGGGGCTCGCGCACAACGCGGTCTTTCGCGCAGGGTTCGACCCGCGCTCGAGCACCGATATGAGCGTCTACCGCCTGGCCGCGATCGCCGCGCTCCACCATCAGCCGATCTACGAGGTCAGAAACGCGCGCGGCTGGCCCTACGTGTATCCGCCGAGCTTCGCGGTCCTCTCTTTCCCACTGGCTGCCGTTTCATTGCC
>CAZZAH010000044.1:8988-15647 GCA_964652115.1 uncultured bacterium
GCGCGATCCTCGCTGCCGGACACGCCAAGTCGGGATTCAGTGGTGAGGTGGGCCGCGGCGCTGACGAGCCTCTTCTTCATCGACGTCTTCACGCGCGGCCAGATCGATCACCTGATCCTGCTCGCGCTGGTGGTCTGTCTCCACGCTTGGCTCGAGCGCCGCGCGTGGCTCGCCGGAATCGCCCTCGGCTTCGCTCTCGCGATCAAGCCGACGCCGGGCGCGCTGCTGCTCCTCTTCTTCCTCGTGCGTGGCGAGTGGCGCTTTCTCGGATGGAGCCTGCTCGGCTTCGCCGCGTGGATGCTCACGCCCGCGCTCCTCTTCTTCGGGCCGAGCACGACGCGCGAGTATCTCGCGATCTGGATCCACGGGGTCGTGCGAGCATCGGAAGGCTTAGGATCGGTGAGCCCCGTCTTCGCTCCCGCGCCGGATGGATTCCTCGGCTTGGCCGACCCGACCTCGCGAAGCAACCAGTCGCTTCATGCCTTCTGGACGCGATGCGCGGTTGGCTTCGGTCTCGACGCGAAGACGGAGGCGAGGCAGGTCGGACGTTGGCTCGCGCTCGCGAGCGCGGCGGTGATGTTCGCGCTCTCCGTGGGCGCTTGGCGGATCAAACGGACGACGCGATCCGAGCGGATCGTGCAGTTCGCGCTACCGATCCTGCTTTGCTTGGTGGCCGCTCCGCTCGCGCGCGATGACTACTTCGTCGCGCTCTTCCCGGCGATGCTCGGATTGCTTGCGATTCGTGCCGGGGCGGAGGAGCCCGAGCGCCGCGTCCTGACGCGCGCGATCGCGATCACGAGCCTCGCGCTCTTCCCGCCACTCCTCTTTCCTCAGCTCCGCCATGCGTCGCCGCTCCTGATCGGAACGCTGATCCTCTGGGCGGCGTCGCTCGGCGCGCTGCGCGAGACACGAACACAACCGAACGTCTAGCTACTCGATCGGCTCGACAGATGCGCCCGATTCGCGGGCGTGGCGAAGGGCTGGGGCCAGATGTTCCCGTGCGCGGCAGAACGCGGAGTCGTCCGGCGAAAAGACAGCTGGGAAGTTCTGTGCGCGATTGGCGGCCTCGGAGCTGGCTCCCTTCAGGGCCTCTCGGATCTCGTACTCGGACCGCGCGAGATCCTGCTGCACAGCGCCCCACCACCTTCATGGCAGTTCTCCTGGTGTAAGCGATTCATGCGCGGAGCCCGCGGCCTCACTCCGAGAATGCCGCGGGCCCGCCTACCGAGTGCTAGTCGATCAGCACGGTCTTGCGCGCTCGGGTTTCGCCATTGGCGCGAACCACCACGAAGTACACGCCGGCAGGTGCTGCCGAGCCGAGCCGATCACGGCCATCCCAGCTCAGGCGGTGGGTGCCGGCTTCGTACGACAGCCCGTGCGCAAGGTTGGCAATCGATCGACCCTGAGCGTCCACCACCTCCGCGTCGATCCGACACCGACGCTTCAGCGCGAGCAGTACCTCGCTGCCACGAGTCGCGGGGTTGGGCCCAGAAGGAAGCAGCTCGATCGCGGAGAGATCCTGAGGCGTGGCCTCCGAGAGTCCGGCCGGGCCGCTCGGAGCGGTGCTCAGGTCCGCCTCGTTCCACCCGTTCAGCGAGCTATGGAGCCAGGGCCCGTGTCGTTGGAACAGCGTCCGGGTCATGTCGTACCTCGCGCGCACGCGCCAGTGGTACTGCGTGCCGGGCAGCAGTCCGCTGATCAACCGATCGATCTCGGACTGACCATCGCTTCCCGTGTCGAGGAATCCGGTCGAGGTGGTGTTGCTGCCATCGAAGAGGACGCCACGCGGCTTGACCTCGAACTCGGTGTCGAGGGGAGCTCGCCCGTAGGGGGAGGGCATCGTGGCTCGAATCCGGAATTCTGTGGAGCTGTCGGACCACCCGAGCAGCGGGATGAGGCCGGTTCCATCCGCCCGCGCCTGCCGCGGTTGCGTCATCCGCGCCGGTCCCTCATTGCCGTAGTGCAGGTAGGCGCTCTCGATCGTGTAGTCGCCGATCAGGACATCGGCATGGCCGTCCCCGTTCACGTCTCCGGCGGCGGCGACGTCGGCTCCGTAGTCGTTACTCGCTGGGTCCGTTCCGGTCCAATTTGGGGTGGTGCTGAGCCCTTGGGCAGAACCGTGATACGCAAGCGCGGTCGAAGCCTGCACGTTGGAGGGCGCCCCGACGACGACGTCGGCAAAACCATCGCCGTTGATGTCCCCAGCACCATCGAGCGTGCTTCCGAGATAGACATCAGGGTCATCGCCCACGACCGACCAGGCGGCAGTGGCTCCGAGCCCGCTCCCCGAGCCGTGGTAGACGAAAGCGGCGCCTCCCGGCCCGTATCCGGATGCCCCGACGATCACATCGGTGAAACCGTCGCCGTTGACGTCGCCGGCACTCCGCGCGAGAAAGCCGAAGCCCGCGCCCGGATCATTTCCCTCGGCGGTCCAGGCGGCACCGGAGCTCAGGCCACTGGGCGAGCCCCTGTACAGGTAGGTCTTCCCCTCGGAGGACTGTCCGTTGGAATAGAGAGGGGCGCCGATGATCACGTCGGAGAAGCCATCGGCATCGACATCGCCGGCCGTGCCCACGCATCGACCGAAGTAGGCCATCGCTTGATCGCTCTCCGCAGTCCAGGCGGGGGTCGATTCGAGTCCATTGGCCGATCCGCGATACAAGTATGCTCGACCTTCTGTGAACTGCCCGTTGCTGTAGTAGATTGAGCCGATCACCACGTCCGCGTATCCATCGCCATCCACGTCGCCCGCCGTTCCAACAGAGACGCCGAAGCCGTAGAGCGGATCGCCCTGCGTGCTCCATGACGGAGTTGTCGCCAACCCGGTGGCGGAGCCGTAGTACACAAAGACGGTTCCGGGGACGGCAGGGCTGTGGTCGTTCCCGACGCCCCCGACGATCAGATCCGAGAATCCATCGCCGTTCACGTCGCCGGCCGTGCCGAAGCTGAATCCGAAATACAGATATGCCTGCTCCCCTTCCGCGGTCCAACTCGGCGTCGTGGGGGGACTGGTGGGCGAACCATAGTAGACATAGACTCGGCCTTCGGCAGTTTGTCCGTTCGAGACCGTATGGTCGGCGACAGCGACATCGGAAAAGCCATCGCCGTTGACGTCACCGACGGAAGCCAGCGGGAACCCGAAATACCCGTTCGGCTCGCCGTGGACCGTCCAGCTGATCGCCTGGGTCAGACTGCCGGCCGACCCGAGGTAGACGAACGCCTTCCCCTCGTTGCTCTGCCCGTTGTCGTAGTCGACCGCGCCGACGATCACGTCGCTCAACCCGTCGCCGTTGACGTCGCCAGCCGTGGCCACCGTCCCCAGATGCGCGTTCGACTGATCGCCTTCCACGTTCCAGTCGGCGTTGCCCGGCGTTCCCAGCGCGCCGAGGCCGCTCGAGCCCCCGTACCAGAGCAGGGCGCGCCCCTCGTCGTCGTGTCCGTTGTCGTAGCGGAGCGAACCCACGATGACGTCGGCGTAGCCGTCGCCGTTCACATCGCCGGCACAGGCGACGTTCGCCACACCCGAGCCCGCTTGATTCGTCTGCGCGCTCCAGTCGGCGTTGGTCGGTGTGCCGTTGGCGCCCAGACCGGCGGCTCAGCCGTACCAGACCAAGGACCATCCGTCATCGGTCTCGCCCAGGTCCGAGCCCGTCGCGGCAATGATCACATCGCCATATCCGTCGCCGTTGACGTCTCCCATCATGGAGAGGCTATTGCCGAGCAGGGCATCGGCCTGGTTGCTCTGCGCGCTCCAGTCCGCGTTCGCCGGCGTGCCGTTCGCGCCTAACCCGGAAGGGCCGCCGTGCCAGACGAAGGCGCCTCCTTCGTCGTTCTCGCCTCCGTCCCAGTAGATGGCGCCGGCCATGAGGTCGGCGTAGCCATCGCCGTCGACATCGCCGGCCGGCGCGACCGTGTATCCGAGACGAGCCCCGGCTTGGTCGCTCTCCGCGAGCCAGTCGGCGTTGGCGGGCGTGCCGTTACTTCCCAGTCCCGCGGCCGAGCCATACCAGACGAAGACCGAGCCTTCGGCAGCCTGCCCGTTGCTGTAGGTCCACGAGCCCACCGCGACATCGCCGTACCCGTCGCCGTTCACGTCGCCCAACGGGCCCACGGAGATCCCGAATCCTGCATCCGCTTGATCGCTTTCCGCACTCCAGTCCGCGTTCGCTGGTGTGCCGTCGCTCCCGAGACCCGTGGGCGAGCCGTACCAGACGAAGACGGAACCCTCGTTCCCCTGACCGTGGTCGTAGAGCGATGCCCCCACCAGCACATCGCTGAAGCCATCCCCGTTCACATCGCCGGCGGTAGCCACCCGGCTGCCAAAGCCGGCACCAGCCTGATTGCTCTCCGCCGTCCAAGCCGGACTAGTGGCCAGACCGGCGGCGGATCCGAGGTACACGAAGACTCGGCCCTCGTCGGTCTCCCCGTTGTCATAGGAGGAGGCGCCGACGATCACATCCGAGTAGCCGTCACCGTTGACGTCGCCGGCCGTCGCCACCGGGCCCAGGCCGGCATCGGCCTGATTCGACTCCGTTGTCCATGCCGGGCTCGTCGCCAATGGATCGATCGTGATGGGATAGACCGCTCCCGCGTCGTCGACCAGAATCGAGAACAGCGCGTCGCCGTGAGCACCCTTGAATCGAGCGGGCAGCTTTCGCCCATCCGCATCCTTCGCCCCGAGATGGTCGAAGCGGACGGCGAGCGCCCCCTCTGACGTCAGGAATTCGACGCTCTGTCCGTCTTCTGCGAACGCGGCCTGCACGCTTCCGCTCACGACCAGGTCCAATCGCACCGCTCCATCACCCGCGAGCGGCTTTGCGATCGTGAAGCCCTGCTCCAAGCCCCGCTCGTCGTTCACGTACCACTCGACCAGACTCTCACGCCTGTACTCGATACGGTTCCCAGAGACCTGGAGTAGAGGAGATGCCGGAGGGAGATCGGGAGCATCGTCTCGCCCCCAGCCCGCGAGCCTAAGTCCCCAATTCCAGGCCGGCACTTCTTCCGGTGTTCCGGTGCGCGGCTGAACGTGGATCCCCTCCGCCGAAAAGACGGTGCGGAAGTTCTGTGCGCGGTTGGTGGCCGCGCAGCTGGTTCCCTTCACGGCCGCTCGGACCTCGTACTCGGACCGTGCGAGATCGTGCTGGACCGTGCGCGACCACTCCTCCGCGGCCGGAGCAACATTCCGTTGGGTTGCCCCCAGCGTTCCAACCGGCAGTAGCATCAGAATCATGGCCGCGCGACGCAGATCAATCCGCTTCATGGGAGGCTCTCCTCGTGTGAGCGTTTCAGGAACCGAGCCCGCAGCCTCACTCTGAGAATTCCGCGGGTCCGCGTGCCCTCTTTGCTCCCAAGGCGCAAACACGACGCGGTTCTCGCCAAATTTCTTGGCTCAGAAGGAAGGTTTCGAGAAATGGTGCGCGCCGGACCTCAAGGAGCCGAGCGCTCGAGCGGCCCGCGCTCCCAGACCCGCACCGTGCCGTCGAGCGAGGTCGAGGTGAGTGACGCGTCGCCGCGACCGAAGCGGAGCGAGGTGATGCCGGCGACATGACCGTGGAGGGCCATGATCTCGCCGCCTTGGACGGGGTCGAAGATGCGCACGATCGCGTCGGCGCCGGCCGCCGCGAGACGCGTTCCATCCTCGCTCCAGGCGACGGCGGTCATCGCCCCACGCCCGCGCATGGCCCCCGCCGCGAGCCGTCCTTCGGGTAGGTCCCAGATCCGGAGCGCGCCGTTGCGCGAGGCCGCGGCCAAGCGAGCGCCGCTGGCGTCGAAGGTGACGTCGGCGACCTCCGCGTCATCCGCCTTGAGCGCGGTGAACGCGCGGCCAGACGCCGGGTCCCACAAGCGGATGGCCCCCGTCCGCCCCGCAGGAGGCGAGCAGGTCTCCCGCGGGCGAGAACTCGACGTCATTCACCGCGCCCTGGTGCCCGAGGAACGAGCGGATGAATTGGAGCTCGGGATAGCTCCACAACTTCACGGTGGAATCAGCCGCGGCGGTGGCGATCCGTCGGCCCTTCCAATCGGCGGCTAGGCCGAGGATCGGCGCACGGTGCGCGCGGACGACCCGAAGGGCGGTGGAGTCAGCCGGGTGGTAAAGCTCGATGTCTCCAAAATCATTGACCGCGACGAGGGTCGAGCCATCGGGGTCAAGCGCCACGCGGCGAGTGGTCACCTTGGGCCGATAGACATGGGCGCGGTGTCCCGTACGCCACCAGCTCGGGAGGAACCCGGAGTTGGTGGCGCATGTCAGCAGGGTCTCGTCCTTGTTCCATGCCGCCTGGAAGACCTGCGGCACATTCCAGTCGGTGTCCACGCGGAGGCTGCGCACGTCCTGCGTGCCCCACTCCCATGACTTGACGAGGCCATCCCAGTCTCCGGTGATGACCCCGGATCCATCGGGACGCGCCGCGAGCGCGGTGACGTCGGCGATGTGACCGCGGAACTCGCCGACGACCGCGCCGCTCGTGGTGCTCCAGAGGAGGAGTCGGTTGTCGGCGCCGGCGGTGAGGACGCAATCCCACTCGGGATGGAAGAGGATGGCGCCCACCGTGGCGCGATGCTCACGAAAGGTCCGGAGCAGCGTCCGCTTGCGCACATCCCAGAGGTTCGCCGTCTGGTCCATCGATCCAGACACGAGCTTCGATCCATCGGGGCTCCAC
>CAZZAH010000045.1:0-3643 GCA_964652115.1 uncultured bacterium
CGACCGCCGAATCGCATCAGCGAATCATGGTGCTCGAGGTGATGGGCCGCTACGCAGGCTGGATCGCGCTCGAGGCGGGCATGGCCGGCGGCGGTGACGTCATCCTCATTCCTGAGATTCCGTTCGACCTCGACCTGGTGGAGGCGGCGATCCGTCGCCGCGGCGAATCGGGCCGTCGCTTCGCCATCGTGGTGGTAGCGGAAGGCGCCTGTCCGCGCGGCGGGTCGATGGTGGTCGATCGCACGATCGAGGATTCGACCGACGCGATTCGGTTGGGCGGCATCGGTCGCTGGGTCGCGCTCGAGCTCGAGCGTCGCCTCGATTGGGAAAGCCGCGTCACCGTGCTCGGACATCTTCAGCGCGGCGGAACGCCGACCTCTTTCGATCGCATCCTCGGCACGCGCTTCGGCGTCGAGGCCGCGCGCCTGGCGCACGAGAAGCAGTACGGGCGGATGGTCGCGCTTCGAGGGATCGACATCATCTCGGTGCCCTTGGTCGAGGCGGTCTCGCAGCTCCGGAAGGTCGATCCCGAATCGATGATCGTCCAGGCGGCGCGCGCGGTGGGTGTCACCTTTGGCGACTGAGCCAGGTGGGGCGCGCGCTTCGGTGCGCTCGATTCTTCTCGTCCTCGTCTTGGGGAGCAGTGCTCTGTGGGACGGCGGGGTGGCGACCGCGGCCTTCGACCAGATCGATCTTCCCCCCGCGCCCGGGCAGGGACATCCTCGTTTCCTGGTCGACTCGGGAAGCTTCCTGTCCTCGACCGGTCCGCAGGTCTCGGTCGCGCTTCGCGTCCCCTACGCTGAGCTCTTCTTCGAGAAGCTGGAGAAGACCTACCGCGCGCGCTTCGACGTCCTGATCGTGCTGCGGGAGGGGAAGCGGCAAGTGGGCGGCGATCTCTGGCCGCAGACGCTGGAGGTCGCGCGCTACGCGGACACGAAGGCGCGCGACATCTACTTCCAGAAGGTCGTGCGCTTGCCCGCTCAGCCGGGAAAGCTCGACGCCGAGGTCACGCTCTCCGAGCCTCTCTCCGGACGACGCAACGAGGTCAAGTGGGAGCTCGAGGTGCCGGACTACCAGAAGGAGGAGCTGAGCCTCTCGACCCTCTGGGTGATCGGATGCGAGGACTCGCTCGCGATCGGGAAGGGGGACAGCCGCGCGGTGGTGTTGCCCCCGGCCGATTGGGTGTTGACCCATCGCTACGGTGAACCGTTGCGAGCCCTCTGCGTCGTCGGCGAGGTCTATCGCAAGCGTGGTGGATCCCCCGCGCGGCTCTCGTGGAAGGTGGTCGATGAACGGCGCCTCGAGGTGGGCGGCGGCGAGGTCCAGGTGCCCGACGGCAATCCGGCCCCCTTCCGCTTTCGGCCCGACCTCTCGTCGCTCTGGCTCGGCACCTATGTGATGGACGTCACGATCAAGACCGCCGACGCGCACGCTCGCCGCCAGTTCGTCTTTCAGATGGACGAGTCGATGGTCTCGATCGAGAGCAACATGGATCAGAGCCTCGACCTCGTTCGCCTGATCGCGCGTTCGGGGGAGATCGACTCGCTCGAGCACTCGTCCCCGGTCGAGCGAAAGGAAGCATGGGTTCGCTTCTGGAAGCGGCGCGACCCGACGCCCGACACCGATGAAAACGAGTTCAAGACGGAGTTCTTCGATCGCGTCCGTTACGCGAACGAAAACTTCGCCGTGCTCGAGCCTGGATGGAAGTCGGATCGCGGACGCGTCTACATCCAGTACGGGGCGCCCGATCAGATCGATCAGCATGCGCAGAACGTCGACGGCCCACCCTACGAGGTCTGGATCTACGATCGGCTCAATCGGCGCTTCGTCTTCCTCGACTACGACGGGTTCGGGCGCTACGAGCTCTACCAGCCCGGTCGCTGAGCGAATGCGCGCGCGATCGGTCGAGCTCCTTCCGGTCATCACGGCCTTGGCCGATTTGAGGCGCGCGCCGGACCATGGCGCGGAGCTCCTCTCGCAGATTCCGCATGGGCATCTGGTGCGCGCGGCGAGGCGAAGTCGCGATCGACGTTGGGTCTCGGTGCTTGCGCCGGATGGCTTGCGCGGATGGACTCGCTCGTGGTCGCTCGGCGAGGCGCGCGATGCCGCGCGGTCGCTCGAATCCGTCGGGCTCTTCGTGACCGTGCCTTGGATCGCGGTCGCGCTCGCGAATGGGGACACGCGACCTCTGCCGCTCGGATCTCGCGTGATCCAGCGATCGACACGACTCGCGCGCCGCGCTCGAATCGCGATCGAGCTTGCGGACGGCAGCGAAGGAGAGATCGACGCGCGACACACGCGACCCGAGCCGGCGCACGCGGCCTCGCTCTTCGTCGCGACGGAAAGCGCCTTCGAAGCGTCGCGCGCGACCACGACCGACTGGCCCTGGGTCTTCGCCGAGCTCGAAGCGGAGTCGGTGCTCGACACCGCGCGAGCCCTGCTCGGCGTCCCTTACCTCTGGGGAGGAACCTCGCCCGGAGGCCTCGATTGCTCGGGGCTGGTGCGTCTCGCGTTTCTCGCGCACGGGGTTCCGTTGCCGCGTGACGCGCGCGACCAGGCCGCGGCGCTCCGCGAGTTCGAGTGCGCGCGCCGGCCTTGTCGCGCCGGCGACCTGCTCTTCTTCGGCCGGCCCGGCGCGATCTTGCATGGCGCGATCGCCGAGAACGCGCGCTCTTGCCTCCATGCGTCAGGCGACGTGCGGCGGACGCGGCTCGATCGGCCATCGCTTCGCGATCGAGAGCTGCTCAAGACTTGGTTTCTGACCGTCCGCCCGCCCTACGGCGCGCGGCTCAAGGAGCAAAGATGAAGACGTCGGTGAAGGGGCTCGGCTCGGTGGCGGTGATCGGCGTGGGGACGATGGGGGAGGCGATCCTGCGCGGGCTCTTGAGCGCGAAGCTGGTGCCCGCCTCGCGGCTTCACGGGGCGGTCAGGAGCGAAGCGCGCGCGGCGGAGCTACGAGAGCAGCTCGGGCTCGAGGTCGCGACCGACAACGTCGCGGTGGCGCGGAAGGCGGAGACGATCGTCATCGCGCTCAAGCCGCAGATGGTGCTCGCGGCGATCCGGCATCTCGCGTCGGCGGGGGCGATCCACGAGGATCAGCTCATCATCTCGATCGCGGCGGGCGTGACCTGCGCCGAGATCGAGGCCGCTTTGGGCGCGCCCTGCGCGGTGATCCGCGCGATGCCGAACACCCCCTGCGCGATCGGGAAGGGGACGATCGTGCTGGCCCCGGGCACGCGAACCGGCCCGCGGCATCTGGAGACGGCGCACAAGATCTTCGATTCGCTCGGCATGACGCTCGAGCTGGAGGAGAAGCACCTCAACACCGTCACCGGTCTCTCGGGAAGCGGACCGGCCTTCGGCTACATCATGATCGAGGCGTTGGCCGACGGCGGCGTGATGATGGGATTGCCGCGCGCCGTCGCCATCACTCTGGCCGCGCGAACGCTGCTCGGCGCGGCGGAGATGGTGTTGGCGACCGGCAAGCACCCGGCCGCGCTCAAGGACGACGTCACCACCCCCGCGGGCTGCACCATCGGCGGAATCCTCGCGCTCGAGGACGGCGGCATCCGGAGCACGCTCGCGCGGGGAGTCGAGCGTGCCGCGCGCTTGGCCGCCGACCTGGGTCGACCCCAACGCGACT
>CAZZAH010000045.1:3743-5811 GCA_964652115.1 uncultured bacterium
GAGCCGAGCACTCCGTTCGCCGCGGTGCGGAAGCCGATCGACGCGTCGCTCACGTTGGGCGCGAGGTAGGTCCGGTTCCAGGTCGTCGCGGTCTCGATCCCGTACTTGTAGCTTCCGCCGCGCACCACGTAGTCGTTCCCGTTACCCGGCAAGGGCGGCGCGTGCGGCCGGCGATACGGGCCGTAGAGATCGTTGGTCCACTCCCACAGGTTACCCGCTAGGTCCTGCGTGCCGTAAGGCCCCGCTCCGCTCAGGGTGGTATAGCCACCGGGCTGGGTCGCTCCATCGTAGAAGCCGACCGGCGTGCTCGAGACACGCGCTTGGTTCTCGTACGGATCGCCTGACGCGGCGAAGTTGCCGCGATTCCGCTCGGCCGAGTTTCCCCACGGATAGCGGAAACCGACGCCGATCGTGTCGCCGGTCTGGCCGAGGACGAAGCCGAACTGCCGGCTGGTGCCACGCGCCGCCTTCTCCCACTCCGCCTCGGTCGGAAGCCGCCGGCCGTAGAAGCGGGCGTAGGCGTTGGCGCCGTACCACGTCACCTCCGAGACCGGGAAGGCCTCGCGCCCGTCGCGCACCTCGAAGATCTTTTCCCCCGCCGAGTAGAGGATCGAGGAGTCGACGTCGCCGCGCAAAGGATCGGTCGAGTAAAGATCGGCCAAGACGAGCAAGCTCTGCGTGTCGAGCACCTGCCCGCTCCGGACGATGATGAGCGCGCGGCCTAGCGCTTGGTTCAGGTACGCGGCGAACTGACCGTTCGTGACCTCGTAGCGATCGAGGTTGAAGTCGCTCACCAGGACCGGGCTCCCGGGGTGATGGAATTCGGCTACGGAGTCGACGCCCATCGCGAAGGCTCCGAACTCGATTTGGTCGCGGTCGACCTGGGTGATGAAGCCCCAGGTCGGCGAGGGGCTCGAGACGCCCTTGTTGTCATGCGCGACCACGCGCCAGAAGTACGCGGAGTTGCGCGCCAGAGGCACGTTGATGGTCCAACTCGTGTCAGGCTGAGTCGCCTTCTTCTCGACGCCACGACGCGTGGCGCCGAAGTAGACGTCGTAGACGATCGGATCGCCGTCGGCGTCGAACGACTTCCAAGTCAGGGTGAGCGAGCTGTCGGGATCGAGGTTGACGCTGCCGTTGACCGGGCTCGGCGCGTTGGGCGTGAGCGGTGCGGCGTTTTGGATCGCGGACGCGGTGACCACGTTGCTCGGGCTCGCGTCCACCTTCCGGCGGTAGGACACCACGCGATAGCTGTAGCTCTCGCCGTTCGAGACTGAGCGGTCGACGTAGGTGGCGGCGTTGGCCGCGACGGTATCGACGCGAGCGAAGGTCGTCCCGGTGCCCGGCGCGCGCTCGACCCGGAAGCCGGTCTCGTCGTCCGACACGTCGGTCCAGCTGATCTCGATCGCGGTGGTGGAGAGATCGCTGACGTAGAGGTCCGCGGCCGCGGCGGGGCCCTCGGTCGGTGGCGCCACCACCGGTGGGTTGTCGCTGCCGCAGCCGATGGACATCGCGGTCAACGCCGCGGCCAACAACGCGAGCCCCAACCTCGGCAGTCCAGACGGTCCACGCCCGGCCGCGGGAAGGATCCGCGCGATCCGGCGCTCGATCCGGCCCAACTGTCCGTTCATCCCTTGCTCCTTCCACCGCGTGCATTACCCCGGCGCCTGCGCGGTATCTGCTGCGAACCGATCCTAGGAGGTCAGTGCTGCGGCGTTCCTTCCGGCGTCTGAGCTCCTCCACCTTCGCTGGACTCGTGAGCCCAGCACTCCCGAAGCGCGGCACGCTGGTCTAAGTGCGTGCGCAACTCCACATCCCAACGAGCGTCGAGCGCCACGCGCGGGAAGCATGGGCTCCAGAGCTCCAGCTCCCTCGCTCTCGCGCTCGCGCGAACCAAGGCGTATTCCGGCGCCAGCTCTTCCCCCGGCGGAACGCAGGCGACGAAGATGGTCGGATCCGCGCCGGCGGACCCCCGTCCGATGGGGGACCGGAACGAGAGGGAGTAGCGCCCCTCGGCGTCGGTCCAGCCCTGCGCGATCGACTGTCCGGCCGCGAAGATCGTCACCCG
>CAZZAH010000045.1:5911-15429 GCA_964652115.1 uncultured bacterium
AGGCACGCGATGGGTCGAAAGTCCGCGGGCAAAACATCGAGTAGCGGGATCCGCGGAGATCGGACGCGGCGTAGTGGGGTCCAAAGGGAATGCCGCCGAAGCCGCAATTCAGATCCTCCCCGCAAGGCCCCCTCCGAGCAAAAATACACGCGGCAGCCTAACAACCGACCCTGGTGCGGTCAAGACTCGCGCAAATCAATTGCCTGGCCACGTCTCCTTTGCTTATCTTGCGCCGCCTGGAGCTTGGAGCCAACCTCGCGCGAATGGCGTGAGCGTGCACATGGACTTCGCGGGCGATCGAACAGGGACTTCCGATCGCTCTTCCGTGCCGCGGGCAATCTCCTATCGAGTTCCGGGTGCCATCGAGCAGTGGGCCTGACTGAACTCAGGGCTCCATCGAACACACGGCCGTCGGGCAGGCCAATACGCCACGAGGCAGTACGGAGAAGGGATGGGACTGCGCTCCCTCATGGGTTTCGTTTCCAACGACATCGCGATCGACTTAGGGACCGCGAACACGCTCGTCTACGTCAAGGGCAAGGGCATCGTCCTCAATGAACCGTCGGTCGTCGCGGTCGATCGCGCGACCAAGCGGGTTCTGGCCGTCGGCCGCGAGGCGAAGGAGATGTTGGGCCGTACGCCGGCCGGCATCGATGCGGTGCGTCCCCTGAAGGACGGCGTGATCGCCGACTTCGAGAAGACCGAAGAGCTGCTTCGGAAGTTCATCCAGAAGGTGCAGAGCCGGCGCTTCCTGGTGCGGCCGCGCATCATCATCAGCGTTCCGTCCGGCATCACCGAGGTGGAGAAGCGCGCGGTGCGCGACTCGGCCGAGCATGCCGGCGCGCGCGAGGTCTTCCTGGTGGCGGAGCCGATCGCGGCGGCCATCGGCGTCGGCCTTCCGGTCGACAAGCCGACGGGCAACATGGTGATCGACATCGGGGGCGGCACGACCGAAATCGCGGTCATCACCCTGAACGGCATCGTGACCGACACCTCGATCCGGGTCGGCGGCGATAAGATGGACGACGCGATCGTCCAGTACATCAAGCGCGCCTACAACCTCCTGATCGGTGAGCAGACGGCGGAGAAGATCAAGCTCGGCATCGGCAGCGCCTTCGCCACCGGCGCGGAGACGGAGATGGAGATCAAGGGTCGCGACCTGATCGGCGGAATTCCGAAGACGATTCGCGTCACCTCGAAGGAGATTCGCGAGTGCCTTCAAGAACCGGTCAATGCGATCGTGGAAGCGGTCAAGGAGTCGCTCGAGAAGACGCCGCCCGAACTGGCGAGCGACATCGTCGACCGCGGGATCGTCATGACGGGCGGGGGCTCGCTCTTGCGTGGACTCGGGGAAATGCTGCACGAACAGACGCACCTGCCGATACGGGTAGCGGAGGACGCGCTCCTCTGCGTGGTGCTCGGCTCGGGCAAGATCCTGGACGAGATCGGAGTCTACGCCGAAGTCTTGATGCACAGTTCTTAGCGTCGGCCGCCGGCTTCCCGGCGGAGCGTTCCAGGCCCTGGTCCCACTAGCATCCGTGAGAGCACTCAGAATCCGGAGCCTCAGGCCCTCGCGTACCGCCCAAGCCCGCTTTCGGGTCTGGGGTGGACCGATCGCGGCCGTGCTCCTCTCTCTTTCCTTCATCCCGATCGGGCAGGCGAACCGCGAAGGGATCGCCTCGATGCTCGAGCACAGCGTCTTTCTGCCCTATCGGCTCGCGCTCGGGTGGGGCCCGCGCTCGATCCTGGATGAGCATGAGCTTTCGCGCTTGAAGAAGAAGGAGACGGAGGTGGCGCGCACCGACGAGGAGGGGCGCGAGACCGAGGCGGAGAACCGACGCTTGCGCCTCCTGCTCGGCTTCGAGCGCCGCGGCGGCTACGAGCTTCTCCCCGCGACGGTGCTCGGTCGGGGACGCGAACGTTACGGCGAGTTGGTCAGCGCTCGTCCCGCCGACGCGGGGAGCGTGGTTCCGGGGATGCCGGTGGTGAACGAGGATGGCTTGATCGGTCGCGTGTCGGCGGTGCACGGAGGCATCGCGCGCATCGAGGGGCTCAAGAATCAGAACGTCGCCGTCAGCGTGATCAACCAGCGAAGCCGCGAGGA
The DNA here is from genome assembly GCA_964652115.1 of uncultured bacterium. Classification (GTDB taxonomy): domain Bacteria; phylum Eisenbacteria; class RBG-16-71-46; order CAIMUX01; family CAIMUX01; genus JADJQY01. The sequence continues at coordinate 8,016 of CAZZAH010000045.1, forward strand.
AGGGATCGTGAAGTGGCAGCCGGAGCGGCGGAGCTCGCTCGTGGTGCAGGGCGTTTCGTCCCAGGCCGACTGGCAGATCGGCGACCGCATCGTCACCTCAGGGCTCGGCGCCGTCTTCCCTCGCGGGCTTCTCGTCGGTTGGGTCATCGGCGGCGAGACGGAAGGAAGCGGCCTCTTGCGTCAGATTCAGCTTCGTCCCGCCGCGAACCTTGCTCGCGCGGAGGAGGTCTTCATTCTTTTGCAGGCGCCATACCGCGATCCGGGAGTGGAGGACGCGGCCTCGTCGCTCTATCCGCTCGATCCGGGGCGTGATCTTTCGCGGAGAAGCGGTCCACCGAGCGAGGCCTTTGCCAGCGGCCCGACACCCACTCCCTAAGGGCGCGGCATGAAGTACGCGCGCCTCCTCCTCCTCACCTTCGCGCTCCTCGTTTGCCAGGCGACCTGGGTGCCTCGAATCGCGATCTTCGGCGTGATGCCCGACCTCTTCGTGGCGCTGCTCTTCTGGGTGTCGATCCGGCGAGGCATGCAGTGGGGCGTGTGGACCGGATTCGCGCTCGGGCTTCTGCTCGATGTGGAATCGCCCGGGAGCCTGGGCATGAATGCCTTCGCCTTCACCGTCACCGGTCTCGCGGTCGGACGCCTCTCACGCTCGCTCGATCGAAACAATCCGATCGTGCTCGCGGTGGTGCTCTTCCTCGCTTCGCTCTCGGCCGAGACGCTGCGCGTGATTTGGCTCGCGTTCTCGGGCGCCGGTTCGGGGCTCGGGCTCTGGCTTCGCTATGGGCTTCCGGGCGCGGTGTACACTGCCGTGTTAATCCCCCTCTTGTCGAAGGGGTTCAGCCTCTTGATGGGCCGCAAGGATTGGATCCTGAGTGCCTCGTGATTTCGGACCGGAAGCACGGGCCGAGCGCGCGCGCGACCTATCGCTCCTGATCGGCGCGGTCGTCGTGGCGCTCGTTCTGCGCCTCGGTTGGCTTCAGATCGTGCGCGGCGAATACTTCCGCGGTCTCTCGGAGGAGAACCGCATCGATCGACAGATCCTCCACGCCGAGCGCGGGCGCATCTTCGATCGCAACGGCGATGTGCTGGCCGATAACTATCCCACCTATCGTGTGACGCTCGATCTGGCCGACCGTGCCTTCAAGCGAAAGAAGGATGCGATCGGTCCGGTGGTCGACGCGTTGGCCGAGATCCTCGCGCGTGACCCGACCGAGCTTCGGCAAGAGGTCGAGCGCAATCGACGGCGCACCAACCTGCCGATCTCGATCGCGCGCAATCTCTCCTTCGAGCAGATCGCATTGCTAGAGGAGCGGATGGATCGCCTCGCCGGCGTGCAGGTCGAGTCGGAGTCGACGCGGCGGTATCCGAACGGCGTCTTCGCTTGCCACCTGCTGGGCTATCTAGGCGAGGTGTCGGAGGACGAGCTCGCGAAGGGGACCGAGAGCGCCTACCACCCCGGCGACCTCGTCGGTCAGGCGGGCGTCGAGAAGCAGTACGAGGCCGAGCTCCGCGGCCACGACGGCGAGGCTTACGTCGAGGTCGATGCCTACAGGCGGCGCACGCACTACTTTCCCGAGCTGCCGTCCCTTCCCGCCACACCGGGGCGCGACCTCATCCTGACCATCGACAACCGCGTGCAGCGCGCGGCCGAGAACGCGCTCGACGAGATCCGCGTTCATGGACGAAAGCCGAAATCCGTTCTCGCAGGGACCGCCGAAGCGGTGGACGATCCTCCGCCCGCTTCGGGCCTCATCGCGATGGACCCGACGACCGGCGAGGTGCTGGCGCTCGTCAGTCGACCGACCTTTGATCCGAACGTCTTCCTCCGGAGGATCAGCAACGCGGAGTGGAAGGTGCTCTCCGATCCGAAGCACCCGCCGCTCCTCAATCGCGCGATCCAGGCTTCCTATCCGCCCGGATCGACGTTCAAGTGCCTGACCACGCTGGCGGGACTGCACGAAGGGGTGATCACGCCGACGCGCTACTTCTCGAGCTGCACCGGTGGATACCACTTCGGCAACCGCACCTTCGGTTGCTGGCGTCACGGCGGGCACGGCTCGCTGACCTTGGTCGACGCCCTCGCGCGCTCGTGTGACGTCTACTACTACCAGGTCGGCCTCGCGCTCGGCGTCGATCGGCTCTCGCGCTTCGCCAACGAGTGCGGCATGGGCGAGCGCACCGGCATCGATCTCCCGCAGGAGCGCACGAGCTTGATCCCGACCCCGGCGTGGTACCAGGAGCGCTACGGCAAGGCGGGGGCGGGCAAGGGCGCGGCGCTCAACATCGCGATCGGACAGGGCGAGGTGCTGCAGACTCCGGTGTCGCTCGCGCGCTTCATCTGCGCGGTCGCGAACGGCGGGCGCCTGATCAAGCCTCACCTGATGCTTCGGGTCGAGGAGCCGGGCGGCGTCGTGCGTCGTGACGCGACCGAGGAGACCTGGGACCTGAACCACATCCCGAGCACCCCCGATCAGATCAAGCTGCTCGACTACGCGATGGAGAAGGTGGTGATGGACCCCGGCGGCACCGGCGGTCGCGCGAAGGTGGGGCAGATCCGCATCGGAGGAAAGACCGGCACCGCGCAGAACCCGCACGGCGAGGACCACGCGCTCTTCGTCTGCTTCGCGCCGGTCGAGAGCCCGCGGATCGTGGTCGCGGTGGTGATCGAGGAGGCGGGCCACGGCGGATCGGTCGCGGCACCGGTCGCGCAGCGGGTGATGAAGGCGTACCTCGCTCCGGACGCGCCGGAGGAGAGCATCGAGTTCGACATTACGAGCTTCGGGATCGAGGGGGACTGATGCTCCCTCGCATCTATCGGCAGAGGTGGGATTGGACGCTCACCGTCGCGGCGATCGTGCTTTTGCTCGCGGGCGTGCTCACGGTCTACAGCGCGACGCACCTGCCGGACAATCCGCGGCACGGCTACTTCATCAAGCATTGGGTCTATCTCTTCCTCGGGCTGATCGTCTTCACCGTCTGCCTGGTGACGCCGCTGCGATTGTGGGACGACTGGGCCTACGCGATCTTCGGCGTGGCGCTCTTCTTTCTGCTGCTGGTGCTGGTGGCGGGGGAGTCGGGCTACGGCGCGCGACGCTGGTTTCGCGCGGGGCCCATCAAGTTTCAACCGTCGGAGATGGCGAAGCTCGCCTTCGCCGCCACCTTCGCGCGTTTCCTCGCGGGGAAACGCATCGACCTCGCGCGACCCGGCACCCTCGCCCTGGCGCTCACCATGATCGGCGTGCCGACGTTGCTGGTGCTGAAGGAACCGGACCTCGGAACGTCGGGCGCCTTTCCCGGGCTCGCTCTGCCGATGCTGCTCTGGGCCGGTATTCCGCGGCTCACGCTCTTCATTCTGATCTCGCCGATCCTGGGTCTGATCCTGGTGCATCACCTCTGGCTCTGGCTGATCTTCATGGCGGGCGCGGCGGCCGCCTTCGTGAAGAGCCGCCTCTCGCACGTGTTTCTCGCGGGCTTCCTACTCTTCCATGCGGGCATGCACTGGACGGCGCCGCTCGTCATCAACAAGCTCGAGCCGTACCAGCAGGCGCGCATCGAGACCTTCCTCAATCCCGAAGCCGATCCGTCGGGCGCGGGCTATCAGGGGATGCAGTCGCGCATCGCGCTCGGCTCGGGCGGCGTCTTCGGCAAGGGCTACCTCCAGGGGAGCCAGAAGGCGCTCGCCTACCTGCCGATGCAGCACAACGATTTCATCTTCTCGGTCGTGGGGGAGGAGTGGGGCTTCTTCGGCGCGACCATCTTGGTGCTCGCCTTCGGCACGCTCGTCTTTCGCGCGATCTATGTGGCGAAGCAGACGCGGAGCTCCTTCGCGAGCCTCCTTGCGGTCGGGATCGCGGGGCTGATCTTCTATCACTCCTCGGTCAACATGGCGATGACGATGGGGCTCTTCCCGGTCACCGGCTTGCCGCTGCCGTTCGTGAGCTACGGCGGGACCTTCCTACTCACGATGATGGCGTCGCTCGGCCTCTTGATGAACGTCGCCGTGCATCGGTTCGATTACTGACATGAACCGCGACTTCCTTCCGAATGGACGCACGCGCCTGCTCGGCATTCTGGGAGAGCCGCTCGATCACTCGCTCTCGCCGGCGATTCACACCGCCGTTCTCCGCCGACTGGATCGAAACCTGCTGTACGTCCCTCTGCCGGTGCCGAAGGCGCGACTGTCGCGCTTTCTCGTCGAAGCGCCGTCGCTCGGCATCGTCGGCGTGAACGTCACCACGCCGTTCAAGGAGGAGGTCGCGCGCCGGGTCGCCTCGGCGGACGCGGAGACCGCGCGCACCGCGATGGTCAACACCGTCTCCTTCGCGAGGTCGCGCGCCGGTCGCACGACGGGGCAGGGCACCGACGGCGCGGGAATCTTGTCGTGGTTGGAGTCGTTGAGGCTCGACTTCGAGCCGCTGCTCGTCCTGGGGAGCGGGCCGACCGCGCGGAGCCTGCTCCATCGCGCCTGGTCGCGCGGATGGCCGTCGGCGGTCGTCACGCGATCACCCGCGCGGCTCGAGCGGTTGTTGCTTCGCTGGCCTTCGGTCGAGGCTCGCGCCTGGCCGCTCGTCGCGAAAGCACGCCCGGTCGTGCTCGATTGGGACATGCTGCGCGCTGGAGAGGTGCGGAGCTCGCTCGTGGTGTCAACGCTTCCGGCGAAGGGCTGGGGGACGCGGGCCGCGTGGCTCAAGCGTCTGCCGCGACAAGCACGCGTGCTCGACATGAACTACGGCGAGGGCCGGACGCGCATGGCGGAGATCGCGCGCCGCGAAGGGCTCCGTGCGGCCACCGGGATCGGCCCCTTGCTCCATCAGGCGTCGCGCTCGCTTTCGATCTGGCTGGGGGAGGAGATCGCGCCATCGGAATTCGAGCGAGCCTGGGGCGGCCGAAGGAGCGAGCTCCGCTTCCACCGCTAACGCCGCCGAGCGCAGGTCGCGGCTCGCGGATCGCGTCGCGCGTTTGGTCTCTCCTCATCGGTACGTGGCGCCAGGCGGCGCGGCTTCTCGCTCCCGCGCAGTGCGCGCGCTGTGGGCTCCACGTCGAGCGAGTCTCGACCCTCTGCCCTCGATGTCACCGGCGATTGCTACGCGAGCAACGCCGCCTGCGCCGCGCCGGCTCGCGCGCGAGTGGCCGGCTCGCAGGCGCGGGCGTGAAGCTCGCCTTCGTCGCCGCGGCGCACCACGGCGGCGCGTGGGGCCGGCTCGCACGCGCCTTCAAGAAGGATCCGCATCCCGACACTGAACGCCTCTTCGCCGGCGCGATCGAGGCGTTGGTTCGCCGCGCTCGCCGTCGCCTTGGAAACCCGGGGATCCTCGGCCTCGAGATTCTCCTGGTCCCGGTGCCGATGGCCGCGGTGCGTCGTCGCGAGCGCGGGCAGAACCCGGCGGAGCGCCTCGCGCGGCTCCTCGCGATCGAGTGGAACGAGCGCGAGCCATGCACCGCGCGGGTCGAGTCGCGTGCGCTTCGCCGCGTTCGCTACCACGGTCCGCTCCGCGGTCGATCGGCCAAGGAGCGCCGCGCGGAGATGGAGGCGGCCATCGTCCCCGGCCCGACCGCGCGAAGCCTCGAGGGCCGGCGCGTGATCCTGGTGGATGACGTCATCACGACGGGAGCGACGCTCCTCGCCGCCGCCGGCGCGATCGAGGCACTGGGCGGGTGCCCGCTGCTCGCCTTGGCGCTCAGTCGGACGCCGCCCGCCCGCGTCGTTGCCCGCGCGCGAAAGCGTGTGTTAGCTTCGCCGAAGCGTCTTTGAAAGCAGGGAATGACCGTTCCGCGAAGGAGTGCGATGTTCCGCGAGATCGTCATCAACTCGGATCCGAACGAGACCCGCATCGCCGTCCTAGAGGACGCGCGACTGGTCGAGCTCTTCGTCGAGCGCGCCGATGAGCGGCGCCTGGTGGGGGACATTTACAAGGGCGTGGTCAACGCCGTCCTCCCGGGCATTCAGGCCGCCTTCATCGAGATCGGCATGCCGAAGACCGCGTTCCTCCACAGCTCCGACATGCTCGAGTCGATGATCGACTTCGACGTCTTCGACATCGACGACCCCGACAGCCATCCGCGCGAGCAGGCGAAGGAGCTCAACATTCAGGATCACCTCAAGAAGGGCCAGGAGGTGATCGTCCAGGTGATCAAGGAGCCGATCGGCACCAAGGGTCCGAAGGTGTCGGGGCGTCTCTCGCTGCCCGGCCGCTATCTCGTGCTCATGCCCGGCATGAACCACATCGGCGTCTCACGGAAGATCATGGACCGCGATGAGCGCTCACGCCTGAAGAGCTTCCTCTCCGAGCTCAAGCCGAAGCACGCCGGCCTCATCTGCCGCACCGCCGCCGAGGGCCGCACGCGGAAGGAGCTCGAAGCCGACGTCGAGTACCTGGTCGAAATGTGGAAGGCGATCGAGGAGGCGAGCGCGTCGGTCGAACCGCCGGCTCTCGTGCACCGCGAGATGGAGATGACGGTCGGCCTGATCCGCGACCTCTTCACCGAGGACATCGGTCGCCTGACGATCGACTCGAAGGAGGTCTACAAGTCGATCATGGCCTACCTCAAGGCCTTCTCGCCCGAGCTCAAGAATCGGGTGAAGTTGTACAAGGGCGACGGGCCGATCTTCGACGAGTACGGCATCGAGGCCGAGATCGAGAAGACCCTGGAACGAAAGGTGTGGCTCAAGAAGGGCGGCTACATCTGCATCGATCACACTGAGGCCTTGGTCGCGATCGACGTCAACACCGGCCGCTTCACCGGCAAGAAGAACCAGGAAGACACGATCTTGAAGACCAACCTCGAGGCGGCGGACGAGGTGGCGCGCCAACTTCGCCTGCGTGATCTCGGCGGCATCATCGTGGTCGACTTCATCGACATGGAGCAGGAGTCGTCGAAGAAGCAGGTGGCCGACGCCCTCCGCGCCGCGCTCCGCAAGGACCGCGCGCGCACCAAGGTCTTCTCCATCTCCGACCTCGGCCTGGTCGAGATGACGCGGCAGCGCGAGCGCGAATCGCTCTTCCACTACTTCAGCGAGTCGTGCCCCTACTGCGGCGGCTCGGGAAAAACTCTCTCCTTGAACAGCGTCGCGATGAAGGTCGATCGTTATCTGAAGCGCGTCGGCGCCAAGTCGAAGGAGAAGCTGGTCCAGCTCAAGCTTCACCCCGATGCCGCCACGCATCTGTTCGACTCGCGGGCCGAGCGGCTCGAGGAGCTCGAGAAGGAGCTCGGAATTCGGGTCGATATTCGCGAAGACCCGCGCATGCGCCGCGATGACATTCGCGTGCTATTCCCGCGTATCCAGCGCGACGTCACGGCGGAATTCGGGACGTAGCGCTCGCGCTGGATTTCGTCATGCACACCAACGAACACAATCTCGCCTTCCTCTCGCGCGTCGCGCGTGAGGCGATGATCGACCGCGGGCTCGAGCCCG
>CAZZAH010000046.1:0-10458 GCA_964652115.1 uncultured bacterium
GCGCGGTCGAGCGCGACCGAGATGGGGTCGTGACCGGCCGGCGATTCCTTCGGTGAGTAGTCGCCACCCGGCATCGCCGCGGTCGCCACCCAATCGGCCAGTGAGGCAAGCTGCGCCTCGTACCAACCGACGCTGCGTCGCGCGATGTAGGCGGAACGACGCGCGACTCGCTCGATTTCAAGTCGGAGCGAGCGGGCCTCGCCGGCCAGCTTCAGCAGGAGCGCCGATTCCGCCGGCCTTTCCTGCTCGAGCCACGACTCGAGCGAACCCGGCACCGGAAAGTAGCGGCGTCGCTCGATCGAAGCCTGCCGCGCGATCTCGATCGACTCACGGAGCGCCTTGATCACGGGGATGAGCTCGGCCGCTCGCGCCCCGCGCGTCATTGTCTCTTCCACCGACACTTGCGCCGCCAGCAGGGCGCGCGCCGCCAGAACCTCGCTCCGGACCGAGTCAACCTGACGACTCGGATGCGAGCTCGTTCCCTCGAGCATTTGGCGTTCCTCCCAACAGGGTCCCCTGGGGAGATATCGGCGGGATAGCGTCGAGACTGTAGGCCGGCGATGCGAGTCGTTTCGGCTATGCGCTCGCGGGATCGGCGGCGTCGAGCTTGGACTTCCAGGCCAGCACCTTCTTGACGTAGGCCTGGGTCTCGCGGAAGGGAGGGATGCCGTCGTGGCGGACGACATTGCCGGGGCCGGCGTTGTAGGCGGCGAGCGCGTGATCGACGCGGCCGAAGCGGGTGAGCTGGCGGCTCAGGTACTTGGCCCCCGCGAAAATGTTCTCCCAAGGATCGCTGGGGTCATCGACCCCCATCTCCTTCGCGGTCGCCGGCATCAGCTGCATGTAGCCCTTCGCGCCGGCGGAGGAGACGGCGTCGCGTCGCCCGCCCGACTCGGCGAGGACGACCGCGCGCAGTAGATTGACCGGGAGATCGAAGAGGCGGCTCGCCCGCTCGAGCTCCGAATCGGGAAGCGGCGGAACCCCAGGCAGACTTGACGATGTCGCCGCCGCGTCGGCCACCGCCTCGGTTCGCGTGCTCGCGACCGAAGGAACGGCGGGACGCGCGATCGCCGGCGGCTTCGAAATCGGGGATGCGGTCGTGACCAGCGGCAGCGCCTTCGATCCGGACTTGAGCGGGATGAGCCGCTTCACCTGGTCGAGAGGATCGGGCATCGACGCGGCTGCGGTCGGAGGCGCGGAGATGTTCGGCAAGGGCCAGCTACCGCTCAGCTCGCCGGCCATCGCTTGATTGGCGAAGACGCTGTAGGTGTCGAGGCCGTTCGAGGAGAAGAGCGCGCCCTCGTCCTCGCTTCCCTCCATCGCGGCGGTGAGCGGCTTCAGGAACTCGTTCAGGAAGAGGCTCTGAAAGTCGCGATTCGCCTTCTGCCAGTCGGTCACCGCGCGCGTGGCGGGATCAGGCTCGAGCGGAAGTCCTGCACGGCTGAGCGGTCCATCGATGCGCGCCATGTCCGTCCTTAGAGGATCACGAGCTCGGCGTCGAGCGCGCCGGCCTCGTCCAGTGCTTGGAAGATCGCGATCACATCGCGGGGAGAGACGCCGAGCGTGTTGAGCGCGCCGGCGAGCTCCTCGATGGTCGACGTGCCTTGCAGGGTCACGAAGGCGCCGCCTTGATCGCTGATTCGAATGTCGGATTGCGGCACCACCACCGTCTGCGTTCCCGGCGGCGAGAAGGGCGCGGGCGAGGCGATGTCGTTTTCGGTTTGAATGCGGATCGAGAGGTTGCCGTGAGAGATCGCGACCGGCCGGACGCGCACCATTCCGCCCGCCACCACCGTTCCGGTCCGTTCGTTGATCACGACGCGCGCCGGTGACGCGGGATCGACCTCGAGATCCGCGACCTGCGCCATCAGATCGACCATCCCGCTCGCGCTCGTGTCGGCAAGAGCGATCCGCACCGTGCCGGGATCGAGCGCCGCCGCTCCACCACCGAGCCTCTGATTGATCGCGCCCGCGACGCGTGACGCGGTCGTGAAGTCCGGCGCGTCGAGGATGAGGTCCAAGCTCGTCCCTCCGCCGGCTCGACTCGGTGCTTCATGCTCGACGATCGCGCCGGCGGGAATGCGCCCGACGGTGACCTGGTTCTGCGAGACGCGCGTGCCTCCGGGCGAATCGGCGGAGTAGCCGCCGACCGCGATCGGACCTTGCGCCACCGCATAGACCACGCCGTTCGCGCCTTCGAGCGGGGTCTGGATCAGCACCCCTCCGCGCAGGCTCGTGGCATCGCCGATCGACGCGACGTTGACGTCGACCTTGCTGCCGGTCCGACCGAAGGGGGGCAAGCTCGCGGTGACCAGCACCGCGGCCACGTTCTTCACCGCCATCTCCTCAGGCCGAATCGTGAGGCCGACGCTCTCGAGCAGATTGCTCATCGAGCGCATGGTGAAGCCGGTCGACTTCTTGTCTCCGGTCCCGTCGAGCCCGACCACGAGCCCATAGCCGACGAGTTGGTTCTCGCGCATCCCTTGGAAGCGCGCGACGTCGCGGATGCGTGCAGCGTCCGCGTCGCGCGGCACCGCGAAGAGGACGCCCAGCGTCAATAGCGGTGTCGAGAGGAGGGCTCTGCCGCGCGCCCCCCTCTCGGACCGGACCACTGGAATGGCTCGCGCGATCGACGCGCGGCCTTCGCTCAGAATATCCACGAGAGAATCCGCTGGAAGATGCCGCGCTTGGCGGCGTGATGGACCGCGCCGTCGCCGGCGTAGGAGATGCGTGCCTCGGCGAGATAGGTCGAGGCGACGGTGTTGTCGGCGCGAATGTCCTCGGGCCGGACGACCCCGTGCAGCGTGAACTTGTCCTCTTCCCCATTCACCTCGACCATGCGGCTTCCCTCGACCACGAGCTGTCCGCCAGGGCGGATCTCGATCACCTGCACCGTGAGCTTGGTCGAGAGCTGACCCGCGAGGCTGACCGCGCCGTTGCCGGTGAGCTCGTCCTTGGCGTTCGTCTTCGCGCTGAAGAGAGGAATGAAGCTGAGCGGCCCCTTGCCCGGGCCGCCTTCCGCGTCGAACTTGCTCTCCTTCTTGGTCCGAAGGCTCGAGGTGTTGCTTCCGGCCGAGGACTCCTCGACCAAGACCGTGATCAGATCGCCGACGTGCATCGCCTTTCGATTCGTGTAGCGCTGCCCGTCTTCCTGACTCCAGAGCGAGGTGGTTTCCGCCGCGCTCGCGTCACGCGCGACGCTCGCGAGCATCGCCGCGGTAAAGACCGAGGCGACGAGCATCGGCGCGAGGACCGTCACGATCCGAGTGCGTCGAACGCCACCGCGCGCGTGCGCGTGACCGTTCATCGTGTGCTCCCTTCCTGCCGCGCCGCCTGCTGTGCCGGGCGGACCGTCACTTCTCCAGGCGCCGTTACGTCGGCCTCGCAGTCGCGAAGCGCGCCTTCCATGCGCACCTTCACGCGGTCGCCGAGCCAACCGTCCGCGCGAACCAGGCCGCGGCCTTTGAGTGAAATCCCCGGCGCCGAATAGCAGATCGAGACCGCGGTGGCGCGACGCACGAACGGCGCCGACTTGAGGTCGCGTGCGCGAATCGCCGCACCCGACGCGAGGCCGGCCGGCACGAACAGCATCGCCTCGAGCGCATCCCTTGGCGTGAGCGCGTCGACCGGGTGCCATCCGGAGAGCAGGAGCAGATCCTCTCGACCAAGCACGGCGCCGCTTCGGAGCGCGCGCGGGGCGGCGTAGTACTCGCCAAAGCATTGCGGCTCCGCGAAGAGTTGCCACTCCACCATCCGTCCATCGAGCTTGCCGCGAACATGAATCAGAGTCCGTGCGGGCGGGGCCGCTCCACTTGGAGCCGAGCCAAGCCCAGCGCCTCGGTCCATGACAGCCGAGGCCTGGTCCAGACGCGCGAGTTCCTTCTCGAGCGCCCCGCTCCACGAGACCCGAAACGAATCGCACCCCGCGGCCGCCTCGAGCTCCGCGACCACGCCGGCGAGTACCGCAGGGACGCCGGACGCGCGAGCGGGCGCAAGCGCTGCCGCCAAGCAGGCGACGAAAACGGAGAGCGGCGGGAGTAATCCTCCCTGCGGACGCGAAGCCGGTTCCCCCCGATGAACGGGTTTCGAGCTCCGCGCGATCCGTGAAGTCTTCCGTGACATCAACCGCTCTCTTCTCCTTCGGACGCGCGCTTACGCCGGTCGAATCGACGCCGCGACGCCCATCATGTCATCCGCCGCCTTGATCGCCTTCGAGCTCACCTCGAACGCGCGTTGGGCGAGGATCATGTTCACCATCTCTTCCACCACCTCGACGTTCGATCGCTCGAGCGAGCCTTGCAGGAGCTGGCCGATGCCCGCTTCCCCTGGCGCTCCGAGCTGCGGATCGCCCGCTCCGCCGGTGTCGCGGTAAAGATTGCCGCCTTCAGCGACCAAGCCGGCCGGGTTGACGAACCGCGCCAAGAGGATCTGGCCGACCTCGCTCTGCGCGCTCTGTCCCGCCTGCTCGACCATCACGCGGCCATCGGGCGAGATCGCGAGTGCGCTCGCGTCGGCCGGGATGACGATCTCCGGCTGGATGACGTTTCCTTGCGAGGTCACGATGCGCCCCGTGCCGTCGACGTGGAGCGAGCCGTCGCGTGTATAACCGGTCGTGCCGTCCAAGAGCTGTACCTGGAAGAAGCCGTCGCCTTGTACAAGCACGTCGAGTGGATTGCCGGTCACCTCGCTGTCGCCCTGGGTGAAGATCTTGCTCGTGTCCGACGGCCGGCTTCCATGCCCGACCTGGATCGAGCTCGCGCGCGTCGGGGTCTCGCCGTTGGGCGGCGCCACCGGCGTCATCGTCTGGTAGAGCAGATCCTCGAAGCCGACGCGGTTGGCCTTGAAGCCGACCGTGTTCACGTTGGCGAGGTTGTGCGCGACGGTGTCGAGATAGAGCTGCTGGGCCTTCATCCCCGACGCGGCGCTCCTCATGGCGCGTAGCATTCCTTCCTCCTTCTAGAACGGAGCGCGCCGGCCTAGCCGGAGGCCCACGAGATCAAACGACCGAGGCTTTGATCCTGCGTGAGGATCGCGCGCTGGTTCGCCTCATAGGTGCGAACCAAGGACATCATCTCGACCATCGAGCCGACCGGATCGACGTTGCCCGATTCGAGCGCGCCTTGAACGACGCGGCTGCTTCGATCTTCCACCCCGGGTTGATCGGAGGCGATGAGGCCTCGACCGGCGTGACGAAGTGCAGTCGGATCGGGAAGGCTCACCACCTTGAGACGTCCGCGTGGCGTGCCGTCGACGAAGACCGTTCCGTCGGAGCCGACCACCATCTCGGAGTCGGGCGGCACCACCAAAGGGCCGCTATCGGTGAGCAGCGGATAGCCGCTCTGATGAAGCACGGTGCCGTCGGTCCCGCGGTGGAGCGATCCATCGCGTGTGTAAAGCTCGCCGCTCGGCCCTTGCACGGCGAAGAAGCCGGGACCTTGCAACGCGACATGCTCCGGATTGGAGGTCGTTTCGACCGTTCCTTCCGAGAGATCGACGGTCTGCGCGAGAATCGGCGCGGCCACCCGCGTATCGGCCGCGGGGCCGAAGGGCGGAGGCGCCGGCGCTCCCAACGCATCCGCCGCCACGCGATGGAACGCGAGTCGATCCTGACGAAAGCCCCCGGTCTGCACGTTGGCCAGGTTGTTGGCCAAGATCTCCTGCGCCTTCGCCGCCGGATCGAGGGCGGCGGCCGATATCCAAAGTCCGCGGATCATGGAGCTTTCACTACAACGTTTCGTGCCACGCGAGGCGGCGCGAAGCGTGACGGGGGCTGCGGCCTTGCGCGATCGCGCGCAAAGGTCAAGGGCGCAATCGTTTCGCGAAGTTGACGCGCGCCCACGGCATCAGGTGCCGCGGTTCGGGCGGCGTGATCGCTCGCGCGTAGCTGGGCAACCATTGACCGGCGGCGGGCAAGGATTTCCCGCCGTGCGATTCGTGTCTGCTCCGGGCAAAGGACGGGCCTCTCGCCATCGCGGATTACTTCCGACGACCGGAGGCGTATCTTGGTCGCACCCCCCTTGGACTGCCGCGCTTGTCCTTCACAACGGAGGTGCACGTGTGCCGCGTGCTTTGCCTGGTCGTCTTCCTATCGTCCCTCACAACCGCATCCTTGGCCGGAGTGAACCGCGGCGGCACGCTCATCGTGCATGCCCAACCGCCGACCGGCAGCACGCTCTGCATCGACGACCCATCGAGCGGCGCCTGCTCGGCGGGCGATCCTTGCGTGCAGCTCGACGCGTGCGAGAACGCGCGCACGACGACGTCCGGCGGCACGACGATCCTGTGGTCCGTTCTGGCGGCGTTTCCGGGCGGATCCTCTCCGCACCTGAGTGGGATCACCTTTGGAATCGAGTACACCGCGGGGGTGGCGCTCCTCGCGAGCGGGCACTGCGCGAGCTTCCAGGTCGCCGATCCGACTTGGCCTGCGTCGGGATCGGGCACCGGCCTGAGCTGGAGCACGGCGCAGACGACCCAGATCACGGTGGTCTACTGGTTCATCGGTTACAACGACCCGACGGAGGGCCCAGGGTTGTTCCGGGTGACCACACATCCCACTCAGGGCGCGGACTTCGGCGACGACAGCGTGCCGTCCGTGCTCGATCCGATCGAGGGCTTCGGCGCTCTCGGCTTCGATCAACCCGGAGTGCTCGCTTGCCCAACCTTCGCGGCTCCAACCGGCGCCTGTTGCTTTGAGTCGGGTGACTGCTCCGTCAGGAGTGCCGATAGCTGCACGCACGACCAAGGCATCTATCGAGGCGACGACACCAGCTGCGATCCCAATCCATGCCCACAGCCGATCGTTCTCGGCGCCTGTTGCGCGTCGAACCAATCCTGCACGCAGAAGACTCGAGCAGACTGCGAAGCGGGCGGCGGACAATACCTCGGGGACGGGGAGCCCTGCACGCCGAACCCGTGCATCTATCGCTACGGCGCTTGCTGTTCGGAGCTGGGGATCTGCTCCTTCGTCACCCATACCCAGTGCGATGCGGCAGAGGGGTATTACCAGGGTGACTTCACGAGCTGCGATCCGGACCCTTGCGCGCCGCACTTCGGAGCCTGCTGCCTATTCCCCGACCAGTGCGTCGTTCGATACTTCGAGTGGTGCGCGACTCCGGGCGTCTATCTCGGCGACGGAGTGGAGTGCACAGCGGGTGTTTGCTCGCAGCGTGTCGGAGCCTGCTGCTTCGACTACGGCCACTGCTCCCTCTCCACCGAGGAGCTCTGCGAGACGTACGACGGACTCTTCCAGGGGCCCGGCACATCCTGTAACTCCTGTCCCCCTCAGGGGGCATGTTGTTCGGCGACGGGAAGCTGCTATGTCGCCTGGGAGCCTGACTGCGAGTCCGATGGTGGGCTCTTCCAGGGCGGCAACGTGCCCTGCTCCCCCAACCCTTGCCCACTCCCGCTCGGCGCGTGCTGTCTGGAGAGCCAGGAGTGCGTGATCACGCTCGCGTCGGGCTGTGCCGGCCTGTGGCTCGGCGCGCTCAGCGAGTGCGAACCGAATCCTTGCGTAGGGCCGACCGGAGCCTGTTGCCTGCCCGACGGCTCCTGTGGAGCGTTCAACGAGGCGGTCTGCGATCTCGCGGGTGTCTATGAAGGGGACGGGACAAGTTGCGAGCCGAATCCCTGCCCCGCCCCGGTCGGGCCTTGCTGCTTCCTCGATGGTCATTGCACGCAGCGAACGATGGCCGACTGCGAGGCCGACGGCGGGGAGTATCTGGGGCACAACCGGTACTGTCAGCCCAATCCTTGCCCACAGCCGCCGCCTGAGATCGGCGCCTGTTGCCTCGATGGCGGTGACTGCATCCCGCTTCTGGTGACCGGCTGCAACGCGTTGCACGGCGAGTTTCAGGGTGTGGGCACGTCCTGCATACCGAACCCGTGCACCGAACGCCCGGGCGCGTGCTGCTTGGACAATCAGGAGTGCATCGAGACCTTGGCCGCGGATTGCGATGGCCGCTGGCTCGGTTCCTCCACCACCTGCGAGCCGTATCCCTGCGGGATGCCCGTGCCGGTGAAGCGGGAGTCGTGGGGTCAGATCAAGGGTCGCTACCGCTAGAGCCTTCACGCGATCGTTCCCGTGGCCTCCGCGACTCGCTGCACGCGGGCGCCTGGGGGCATCCGCGCGCTCAGGCGCATTGACAGCCGCCGCGCGCCTCTCTACCGTTTCCTGGCACCGAGGGATGGTTGGGCGTTTCGCGTCCCCTCGGCTCCCTTTTCAAGGACTCCCCCCGTGCCCAGTGACTCGCTTCGAATGCTTCGCTGGCTGCTCGTCTTCATCGCGATGGCGACCGCCGCAGGCATGGGCATCGAAGCGACTCGCGTGGCCGAGCATTCCTTCTACGGCATGAGCGAGCGCGGCGACGAGGTGGCGCTGGTATCTCCCGGCGGACCGGCGGATCGCGCGGGCCTGCGTCCGCGTGATCGCTTGCTCGAGATCAACGGGACGAAGGTCGAGGGGCACCCGGATCCGTTGCCGCTCGAGCGGAGCGCGAAACCGCATCCGGTGCGCCTGCTGGTCGAGCGAGGCGCGCAGCGCTTCGAGGCCGTGCTCGAGCCGACGCGGCTTCCCGGCTCGGAGCAGGCCTGGCAGCTCGCGCACTTCCTCATCGCGATCCTGACGCTGATCGTCGGCACGATCGTCTACTCGCGAAAGCCGACGCGGCTCACCACGGTCTTCTTCGGGATTTGTCTCGCGCTCGGCGTGCTGCTCTTTCATCCATGGACTCCGCCGAGCGACTGGGGCGAGCGGCTCGGCGTGACCATGGTCGACATCAGCTCGATCCTGTTACCGGGGCTGTTGCTGCACTTCTTCCTGCTCTTCCCTTACGAGCGGTCGGCGATCGCGCGGCGGCCGGGTATATTGGCCGCGGTCTACGGGCCCGGCGTGATCCTCTTCTTCCTCGCCTCGATTCCGGCGGAGCGGTACGCGCGTCTGGGCCTCGATGGAGCGGCGATTCGCACCGCGACCGAGATCGGCTTCGCGCTCAACGTCATCGTGCCGGTCGTGATCGCGATCGTGCTCTTCGTCCGCACCTATCGCGCAAGCCCGCTGCCATCGGTCAGGCGGAAGCTCAAGGTCACGCTCTGGGGCACGCTCTTGGGCCTCTGCCCGATTCTCCTCGTCGTGTTGGTGCGGAGCCTCTGGCCGAGCTTGCGGCTGCCCGGCGATCGTCTGGCGACCCTGATGATCTTCTTCCTGCCGGCGTCCTTCGGTTACGCGATCGTCCGACACGGCGTCTTCGAGATCGAATTCATCGTGAAGAGGAGCCTGGTCTACTCGGGGCTGACGAGCCTCTTCGCGCTCGCCTACTTCGTCGCCTACTTCGTGCTCGCGCGCCTGCTGCGGGACGTGCACACCTTGCAGCCGCAGGTCTGGAGCCTCCTCGTCGTCCTCTTCGTTCTCTTGGTGATGAGCCCGATTCGGAGCCGCATCCAGGACCGGCTCGATCGTTGGATCTATCCCGATCGCTACGACACGCAGCGCGCGCTCCGCGAGTCGGCCCTGCAATTCCGCGAGGCGAGGAGCCCGGAGGAGCTCGGACCCGCCGTGCTGCACGCGCTCAAGACCCTGCTCGGCGTGGAGCAGGCGGCGCTCTTCCGTCCGGCGGGCGAGAGCTTCCTGATGTCGAGCTCGATCGGCGTGCTCAACGCCAACGTGGAGCCGCCGCGCTTCGGGCGCCTCCTGATCGAGCCGCTCTTCCGCATCGGTGCGCCGATGCTACGCGGCGATCTCGAAGCGGAGCTCCCCTACGGCTTCCTGCCTCGGAGCGACCTCGACGCGCTGCGTCGCGTGCAGGCGAAGGTGCTGGTGCCCCTCATGAGCGGCGGACAACGCCTCGGCATCCTCGTCCTCGGCGAGCGGACCTTCGGCGAAGCGTACTCGAGCCCCGATCTTCTCCTGCTCGAAGGTCTGGCGGCACAGGCCACGCTCGCGCTCGAGAACGCGATCCTGATGAAGGCGAGCGAAGGACGAGAGTCGGAGCGCCGCGAGATGGCGATGGCGCATTCGCTTCAACAGCAGCTCCTGCCGCACAGCTTGCCCAAGCTCGCCTCGCTCGAGATCGCGGCGCGAAACCTCCCCTGCGATGCGGTCGGCGGCGACTACTACGATCTGATCGAAACGCGGAACGGCGGGCGTGAACCCCACCTCACCTTCGCGATCGGCGACGTGTCGGGCAAGGGTGTGCCGGCCGCGCTCCTGATGGCGAACGTGCAGGCGAGCTTTCGCGCCGAGGCCTCCATCGGCCGCCCGCCCAACGAGGTGCTGGGCCTGCTCATGCTGCTGATGGGCGCAGGCGTGCTGGTCTGGGCGGGTTGCTTCTGGGTCGCCTACGCCCTGTTCGGCTAGTCGGCGCGCACCAGGTTCAGGGTCTTGGCCGCGACGCCCACCCGCACCGTGCGGCCCCAGCCGAAGTCCAGGTGATCCTGCTCCATCCCGTCGGCGAAGATCACCCC
>CAZZAH010000046.1:10468-15390 GCA_964652115.1 uncultured bacterium
CAATCGAAGGCTCTGCGCGATCGAAAGACCCGAGCGCTTCGTCTCGCTCTTCTGCGCGCAGCTCGACCCCGATCGACGCACGATCAGCTTCGCGAACGCGGGCCATCCGGCGCCGGTGCTCCTGCGCGCGAGCGGTGTGATCGATCGACTCGAGGGCGGTGGCCTGCTCCTCGGGATTCGCGCCGAGGAGCGTTACGAGGTGGAAGACGTCGCGCTGCTCCCGGGCGACGTGCTCCTCCTCTTCACCGACGGCGTGACCGAGCGAGGCGGAGCCGACGCGGCCTTCGGCGAGCTCGAGCTGCTCGAATTCGCGGGACGCTTCCGTCACCTCGGCGCGGACGATCTACTGGAGCGGATCCTCGAGGAAGTGCATCGACGCTCGCCGATCGAGCACAACGACGACACGACGCTTCTAGTGCTCAAGGTGCTGTGACCGGCGCGGGAATCTGCGCCCTTCCGAAGCATTTCGCTCAAGCTAACGCTAAGCGCGCCGAACGCAGAACTAGATGCCGAAGCTTCGCGGCCGAGGGTTGGGTGGCCGGGCGGGCAACAGGATCGCGAGCTGACACCTAGGCAGCACATCAGGCAGTGGGAGACTGGGCGGCCGATCGCGGCGACCTTCACGGAGGAGGGCCCATGGGCTTCACACTTTTCGGCCTCTTTCTGATCGACATCTTCTGGTGGCTCAAACGCTGAGCTAGCGCTCGTCGCGCGAGGCGCATGCGCGCCGGAAGATTGAAGGATCCGTCCCGATCGCGGAGACCGGGCGCGGGTCCTTCTGCCTGGCCCAAGAGACCCCATCAGCCTGATCCGCAGAGGCGACTCACCGCCTACCCGCTCGAGCGAAGCGCTCCCACCACTCCTTCGGCGAACTCCCTGAGCTCACGAAGTCGATCCGCGCCGCCATCGCCCAAGATCTCGATGATCCGCGCGCCGACGATCACGCCGTCGAGCTCCGCGCCGAGCCGAGCCGCATCCTCAGGGGAACGGACGCCGAAGCCGGCCAAGACCGGAACGTTGGTGTTCGCGCGCACCGCCGCGATCTGAGCAGAGAGATTGCCGGCGAAGGCGCCACCCTTGCCGGTCACGCCGGTTCGCGTCACGCAGTAGACGTAGCCGCTCGCCGCCGCGGCGAGGACGGGCACTCGCTCCGCCTTGGTGGTCGGTGCGACCAGTAGGACGGTTTCGAGCCCCGCCGATCGGACCGAAGCCCATAGCTCGGGCATCTCCTCCGGCGGCAGGTCGGACAGAAGGACCCCCGCGACACCGCTCGCTCCCTGACAGAACCGATCGATGCCATGGATCACGATCGGATTGACGTAGCTCATGAGCACGATCGGAAGCCGCTTGTAGGAAGGCCGCGTCGCCACGCGTTCCAGGATCTGCTCGAGCGTCACCCCGGCTTCGAGCGCGCGCTGCGAGGAGAGCTGAATGGTCGGACCATCGGCCAAGGGATCGCTGAACGGAACGCCGAGCTCGAGCGCGGTGGCGCCGGCATCCGCCAGCACCTCGATCGCGCGCTCACAGGCATCCCAGCTCGGATACCCGGCGGTCAGGAAGGGGACGAAGGCCTTCTCGCCCGAAGCGCGCCGTGCCTCGATCGCGCCTCGCGCCGAAGGACGCGCCGACGCCGAAGGAAGAAGGGATCGATCAGGACTCACGGTTCCCCAAGCGATCGGCCGCCTGATAGCAGAGCCGCGCCTTCTCGTACTCTCCGCGCTTGTCGTGGGCCACGCCGAGATAGTAGTGGGCGCGGTTGTTCATCGGATCGAGCTCGATCACGCGGGTCAGACACTCGATCGCGAGCCCCGGCTGATCGTTCTTGTTGTAGGCGATGCCGAGGTAGTAGTGCGCCTTGATCGAGTCGGGCCGCCCTTGCAGACAGTGCTGGAAGAGTCGGATCGAGGCCTCATACATCCCCTTCTTGAAGTAGAGGACGCCGAGGTAAAAGTTCGCTTCCCAGTTGCTCGGGTCGAGCTCGCGCGCGCGGCGAAGCTCAGCCACCGCTTCCTCCGGTGCGCTGTCCATCATGGCGACGCCGAGGTTGAAGTGCGCGAGGGCGCAGGCCGGATCGATCTCGAGCGCGCGGCGAAAGGCAGCGACCGCGTCGCGCTTGCGGCCGAGATCGCCATAGGCCGCGCCGAGGTTGCAGTGGCTCTCGACGCTCTGCGGATTGATCTCGATCGCGCGCTGGAAGGCGGCAATCGCCTTCTGTGATTCCCCCATTTGATCGAGTAGGACGCCGATGTTGATCTGCGCCTTCGTCATCTTGGGGTCGATCGCGAGGCAGCTCTCGAAGGCCTCGATCGCGGCGCTGTCTTGATGCGCTCGCATGAGGGTGACACCCCGACGAAACTGCGCTTCGGCGGCGGTGGCATCGAGAGAAACCGCGCGCTCGTGCATGCGGAGCGCGTCATCCCAGCGCTCGAGCTCCTCGAACATGCGGCCGCGCAGGGTCCAGTAGGCCGCTTGCGTGGAAAAGTGCGCCGCCTGCTGATCGAGGACGGCGAGCGCGCGTTCCGGACGTCCGGCCTGGCGGTGCGCTTCGCAGCAGAGCTCGACGAAATCCCAATCCCCGACGCGGGTCGCAAGGCGTTGCTCGTAAAGCTCACCCGCTTGGTTCGGGCGACCGGCGTCGATATAGGCGCGGTAGAGTGCCGAGACCAGCTCCATGTCCTGAGGCTTGGTCCGGACCTTCTTCTCTAGCTCCTCGACCTTCTTCTGCGCGCGTTCGTCTGAGCTCACCGTCCTACGGCTCCGTTGGCGAAGAAAGAAGGACCGGCCCGGCGGGACGGGGGATCCGTCCGCGCGGGTCGGCACGCTTCGGAAGGTAGGCCGGGCCTCGAGTCAAGTCAAGCCGAGCGCCCCTCGAGGCCCCCGCTCCAAAAAACGAGCTCGCCCCCAGGCTTAGCACCCGGGGGCGAGCGTCGATGCTCTGTCTGCTTCCTCAAGCCGCGCGTTCGCCGATCGAGCTCTGGCCTCCGTGATCCGCCAGCTT
The DNA here is from genome assembly GCA_964652115.1 of uncultured bacterium. Taxonomy (GTDB): domain Bacteria; phylum Eisenbacteria; class RBG-16-71-46; order CAIMUX01; family CAIMUX01; genus JADJQY01. Next base: position 13,467 of record CAZZAH010000046.1, read on the forward strand.
GAGCTCGAGCTTGAGCACGACGCCCGCGGAAAGATCCGCCGAGGAGAGCTCGACCGGGACCACGATCGTCCGAGGCTCGCTCTGCGCTCCGTTCGCGGATGGGCTCACGTTCGTCGGGCTGACCTCCGCGCTCGCCTCCGGGATGGCGACACTCGCGGGGATCGGGCTCGCGTGACTCGCGGCCGGCGGCATCGGGGTCGTGTGCGGCATCGGATCGCGTTCGATCTCGAAGCGCCGCGGCTCAGGCTTGGCCGGCGTCGGCGACTCCATCTCGCTCGGCATCCCCGCGTCGAGCTCGAAGGAGCGGGAGAAGCTCGGCGTGCCCGCGGGGGCCGCCGGCGATTCGGGAATCGGGCTACCGGTGCTGAAGGGAGAGGGCTGCGGCGCTCGCTCCGCCGGTGGCGCGCTCCGCTCCGCGGTCGGCCCGGCAAGAGCCGGATGGGGTGATCGATCCTCCGAGATCAGCCAAGGCGCGCTTGCCGCCGCCGCATCGGGCACGTCGGCCTGAGGAGGCGTCGGGCTCGATGGAGGGGTGCTCGGTGGCGGAGTGGTTGGTTGCTGGAAGCTGGGCTGCGCCACGTTCGGCGACGCTCCGCTCGGCTCCTGCTCGGACGTCGCGTCCTTCCGACCGAGCCAACGACGTAGACGATCTCCCACCGACAGCGCCCCATCGTCGCCGCTGATCGCGGGCTTGGGAGTGTCGACTCGAGGCGCTTCGGCTCCCCCGATCTCGAAGGAGTCCGCGCTGCGTGAAAGGCCGATGTCGCGCGGCGGGGCGCCTTGAGTCGACGATGCGCTCACGCCGGGCGCGCCGTAGGTCTCGAACATGGGCGGAGCCGCCGGCTTCGGCGCGGGCTGAACCGCGGCGGCGGGAGGCACGAGGCTTAGTCCATGGCCGGCGGTTGCGCTCGTGGGCGCGGAAGGAGCGACCGGCGCGGGCTGCGGAGCCGGCGCGGAAGGCGCGCTGCTCGCGAAGGCGGCCGCGGCCGCACTGCTGGCCGAACCGAAGGACATGGTCGGAGGCGGCGCCATCTCGGGCGTCAACGGCGGAGCCGCGCCGCGCGGAGGCGCGTTGGCGGCGGACGCTTCCTCCACCGGATGCGCGGCTGCCTTGTTCGAGAGGATCGGCGCGCCGACCTCCTTCGAGAGCTTGCGGAGAAGGAGCTTCGACACCGCCTTGAAGGTCTCGACCACGCCTTGCCCGTTGGTCGCGACCGCCTCATAGAAGGGCACGTTCTGCGGATTCAGGACCTGCTGCAGCTCATCGAGGCTGTAGGCATCCGGGAGGTCGCGCTTGTTGTACTGGATGACCCACGGGAGCGTGTCGAGCGTCAGCCCGTTCTCGCGCAGGTTCTCCTTCAGGTTGTCGAGGCTCTCGACGTTCTCGTCCATCTTGCCGCGCTTGGAATCGGCGACGAAGACGACCGCGTCGACCCCCTTCAGCACGAGCTTGCGCGTGGCGTTGTAGTAGACCTGACCCGGCACGGTGTAGAGCAAAAAGCGGGTCTTGAAGCCCGCGAGCTCTCCCAGATTCACCGGGAGAAAATCGAAGAAGAGCGTGCGCTCGGTCTTCGTCTTCATCGAGACCATCTTGCCTCGATGGGTCTGCGGGATGGAGCCGTAGATCTGCTCCAAGTTCGTCGTCTTTCCGGAGAGACCGGGTCCGTAGTAGACGAGCTTCGCGTTGATCTCTTTGCCGGAATAACTGACGAGAACCATGGATCCTCCTGCGAGCGAAGTGCCGTGGGACGGGCCCATCTCCTTGAGGGAGGCCGCACCCTTTTGTCTATCGGGAGGAGCCGATCGCGTCTTGACCGTAGAGAACGCAGGCTTCGCGCCGCGGCGGAAAATCTTGCCGAGCGGTGGGGCGGCCTAGCCGACGCGCACGAGCGGAAGGCGCGCCGCGTAGAGCCGTTCGACCCAG
>CAZZAH010000047.1:0-5136 GCA_964652115.1 uncultured bacterium
GATGACCGAGCGGAAGCATGGCCGCTGGGCGAACACGCACGAGAACGCGTGGGCGGTCGCGTCGCTGATGGAATACGCCAAGGCGGCGGAGAACCTGAGGCTCCCGATCGAGGCGCGATTGGTGCTCGGAATGTCGCGGCCCGAAGGGATGCGCTTCGAGGCGGGGAAGCTCGCCCCCTTCACGCACCGATACACGATGGATGAGCTGCTCAAGGTGCGTCGCGACGATCCGAGCACTCAGGACCTAGTCGCCGCGTTCGAGACGGGCGGCCAGCAGCCGGTCTTCTACGACCTGAGGCTCGATCGTTACGTGCCCGCGCTTCGCCTGCAGCCGCGCGAGGAGGGGATGGTCGTCTTCCGCGAATACACCTCGATCGATGGGCAGCCCCTGGTGAAGCTCCGTCGTGGTGATCCCGTGCTCACGCACTTAGCGATCGTGGTGCCGCAGGCGGCGAGCTACCTCGTGGTCGAGGATCCGCTGCCCGCGGGTCTGGAAGCGGTCAACCTCGACTTCAAGATCTCGAGCCGCACGCTCTACCGCGAGGAAGAGCCGATCCTCTACGACTACGAAGTCCCCGAAGAGCCCGCCGAAGAGGGGGGCGAGATGCGCTTCCCGGTGAGTGCGCGTTCGCTGCTCGATGATCGCGCGCGCTTCTACGCGGACGACATCCCGGCCGGGGTCTATCACCTCTACTACCCGGTGACGCCAACCACCGCGGGACGCTTCGGCACGCCCGGCGCGCGCGCCGAGCTGCTCTATAGCCCCGAGGTCTACGCCGTCTCGGGGGCCGAAGTCGTGACGGTGGAGTGAAGCGCCCTTCGACACGCCGTTTTCTGGGCGCCGCCGCGCTGGGGCTTATCCTCGCGTGCGTCGGACTCTGGCTCATCCCCGCGCTGACGCCGCTGCCGAAGGGGTGGCGCGCCGAGCTCAAGCCAACCTTGCTCGTCGTGACCGATCGCGACGGACGTCCGCTGGCCGAGCGACGTCGCGGCGATGTGGCGCGCTTGCCGGTCGAGTGGGGCGCGATCGATTCGACCTTGATCGCGGCGACGCTCGCGGCCGAGGACCGGCGCTTCTTTCATCATCCGGGGATCGATCCATTGGCGATCGCGCGGGCGCTGGCGCAAAACCTCCGCGCGGGGCGCGCCGTCTCCGGCGGATCGACCCTCTCGCAGCAGTTGGTCAAGCTGCTCGACGGCCGTCTTCATCGCGCGGGTCCGGCGGAAAAGCTCTCGCGCATGGCATGGGCGCTGGTCTTGGAAGCGCACATGAGCAAGCGCGAGCTTCTGCGCGACTACCTCAACCGGGCGCCTTACGGCCCGGCGATCGAAGGATGCGAGGCGGCGGCGCGGCTTTACTTCGACCACTCGGCCGATCGTCTCTCGCTCGAGGAGGCGGCACTCTTGGCCGCGTTACCGCAATCCCCTTCGCGGCTCGATCCGCGCCGCAATCCGGCAGCGGCGCTCCGCGCGCGAAATCGCGTGCTCGAGCGGATGGCGCTCCCCCGCGCGCTTCGCGATGCGGCCTGCGCGCGAGATCTGGGCCTGGCCCCCGAGGCGACGTCGGGAGATTTCGCGCTGGCGCCGCACTGGATCGAGCGCGTCGAAGCGCGTTACCCGCTGGCGACCGAAGCGCGCTTGCCGCTCGATCGCGCGCTCGAATCGGGGGTGAGCGCCGACCTTCGCGGCGCGATCTCCGAGCTGGCGCGACGCGGGGCGGACGACGGCGCCGTCGTCGTGATCGACAATCGATCGAACGAGGTGCGCGCCTGGGTCGGCTCGCCGGACTACCGCGATCCGAATCACGGGCAGTTCGACGCGGTGCTCGCGCACCGGCAACCCGGCTCCGCGCTCAAGCCGTTCGAGTATGCCCTCGCGTTCGAGGAAGGCTTGCGGCCTTCGTCGCTGCTGCCCGATCTGCCGCTCTCCTTCCCCGGACCCGACGGGACCTTCACGCCGGGCAACTACGCCGGCGAGTGGCATGGGCCGGTGCGCGCGCGGCTCGCGCTGGCGAACTCGTGGAACGCGCCCGCGGTGGCGCTTCTGGCGAGCCTCGGACCCGAGCGGTTGCTCACGCGCCTCCGCGACCTCGGCATCTCGAGCCTCGATCAACCGGCGAGCCGCTACGGTCTAGGTCTGGCGCTCGGGGTCGGCGAGGTCACCCTGCTCGAGCTGACCGAGGCCTACGCGACCCTCGCGCGAGGCGGCATGGCTCGACCGCGCGTCGATCTCCTCGAAGCCTCCGACGCGAGCGGACATTCGATCGCGCGAAACGCGAGCCTCGACACGCCGCGCGACTCGAGCGAGTCGTCCGCCGATCGCGCGCCGCGCCGCGTGATCGATCGCCACGCCGCCTTTCTGGTGAACTCGATCCTCTCCGATCCGCGCGCGCGGGCCACCGCGTTCGGCCGAGGCGGCCCCTTCGAGCTTCCCTTCCCCTGTGCGATCAAGACCGGCACCTCGAGCGACTGGCGTGACAACTGGGCGTTCGGTTGGAGCGAGCGATGGACGGTCGGCGTATGGATCGGCCGCGCCGGCGGCGAAGGGATGGACCGCGTGTCCGGCACCGAAGGAGCGATCCTGGCGCTTCGTCGCGTGCTCCTTCGTCTTCATCGCGATCACGATTGGAGCGACGATCCCTTCCCCACCATGAGCGCGGAGATGGAGCGTCGAGTGATCTGTCCTCTGTCGGGACTCGCCGCGGGGCCGGCCTGCCCGGGCCGCATCGACGAGTGGTTTCCTCGCGGCGACGCAAAGCTCGAGGAGTGCGGCTGGCATCACCTGCTCGCGGTCGACGTCCGGGCGAACGCGCTCGCGCGACGCTGCACGCCGAACGGCGCGGTGGCCGAGCTCCTCTTCACCACGCCCGACTCGCCGCGCCTCGATGCGCGGCGCCCGGCGCGGCTCGATCCTCTGGCGCGCGCGACCCCCGCGGGCTTCGAACGCTGGGCGCGCGAGCAGGGTTGGCCCACGCCGCCCGATCGCCTGACCGCGTGCCTCTGCGGTCGCGAGGATTGCGGCGCGCGCGACGAGGCGACCGCGCGCTTCGTTCTGCGCGCCGGAGAGGATCGGCAGCTCGCGAGCCTCGTGCGACGCGCGGCGAGCGGTCCCTCCACGGGAGGCGCGAGACATCGAGACGTCGCGCCGAGCGCGTGCCGCATCCTTCGTCCGGTCGAGGGCTCGATCTACGCGATCGACCCGAGCCTGCCGCGCGCGCAGCAGGCGCTCGCGCTCGAGGCCGCGGCGGGCGCCGATCCGGTACGTTGGACCATCGATGGGAATCCGATCGGCACCGCGGCCGCGGGCGAGCGCATCTTCTGGCCGCTGCGGGCGGGGACGCATCGCGTGCGCGCGGAACGAGTGCCGGACGCGAGCGTCGCGCGATTTGGGTCGAGCATTCCGGCCGCTTCGAGCGCAGGATCCCACGCGGGCTTGGCCCATGACGAGGTAGTGATCGAGGTGGAGGAGGCTCCGTGAGCGAGCAAGGCCCAAGGATGGAATCGAGCGAATCGACGCGAAGGGAACGCGCGGTGGCGCCCTGGCTGGCGCCGCTCATCGCCGGGATCGTGGTGATCACCCTCTTGGGGGCGGCTCGCTTGAACCGCGGCCCCGATTGGCGTTCCGGGTCGAGCGACGGCGGCGCGTTGCCCCCGCCGGGACAGCCGCTCATTCACAACGGAGCGGGACCGCTCCGCCTCGTCTGTCCCGGCTTTGCCAGGCTCGAGCTGGCGCCCGGCACGGAGATGACCGTTCCGACCACGCCCAATCGTTGGATCGGCCGCGCGATCGGAATGCACCTCACGAAGGGCGAGCTTCGAGTCTCGACCGACCCGACGTTGGTCAATCGTCTCTTCGTGATCAATGCGCCGGCGGCCGATCTGGTCCCTATATCACCCGGCTCGATCTTCCTCGTTCAGGCCGGCGCGGAGAGCACGGCGGTGGCGGTGCTCGCGGCGGGCGTGCATCTCCTGCCGCTGAAGGGGCAGGCGGTGGTCGTGCACGCGGGCGAGCGACGCGCGGCGGGGGGCGCGGGCTTAGGGCTCACGCGAGCGCTCGACGATGAAGAACGGCGCGCGCTGGAAGCGATGCGCAGCGCCCGCTAAAAAACGACGGCGCGCCGGGAGCTTCCCTCGGCGCGCCGTTCGCTTCTCGATCGGATGTGCGCTACTGCTTCGCCATCAGCGCGAGCAGGTCGACCACGCGACAGCTATAGCCCCACTCGTTGTCATACCAGGTGAGCGTCTTCAAGAACGTCCCGCCCAGCACCGACGTGGCCGACGCATCGAAGATGGCGGAGTGGCTGTTCCCGATCACATCCGAGGAGACGATCGCGTCCTCGGTGTACTCGAGCACCCCCTTCAGTCTACCCTCGGCCGCCTCGCGAATCGCGGCGTTGACCGCGGCCGCGGTGCACGGCTTCTTCATCACCGTGATCAGGTCGACGATCGAGCCGTCGGGCACCGGCACGCGCATGGCGATGCCGTCGAGCTTCCCCTTGAGCGCGGGCAAGACCTTGCCGACCGCCTTGGCCGCGCCGGTCGTGGTCGGGATGGTGTTCTCGGCCGCGGCCCGCGCGCGACGGAAGTCGGTATGCGGAACGTCGGCCAAGCGCTGATCGTTGGTGTAGGCGTGAATCGTCGTCATGATCCCGCGCTCGATTCCGAACTGCTCATCGAGAATCATCGCCACCGGCGCCAGGCAGTTGGTCGTGCACGACGCGTTCGAGACGATGCGATGCTCCGGCTTGAGCGCGGCGTCGTTCACCCCGATCACGATGGTGGCGTCGATGTCGTCCTTCGACGGCACGGTCAGGACGACGCGCCGCGCGCCGGCCGTGATGTGCTGCTCGATCTGCTCGCGCTTGCGGAAGCGCCCGGTCGCCTCGACCACGAAGTCGACCTCCATCTCCTTCCACGGCAGCTTGAGCGGATCCGGCACCGCGAGGATCTTGGTCGTCTGATCCGCCGCGCGGAGCGTCGATCCATCGATCGTGACGGTCCCCTTGAAGCGCCCCATCACCGTGTCGTACTTGAGCAGGTAAGCGAGGGTCTTGGGCTCCGCGATGTCGTTGATCGCGACGACATCCATGTCGTTCCGCTCGGCCAGAATTCGATAGACCGCGCGCCCGATGCGCCC
>CAZZAH010000047.1:5146-11930 GCA_964652115.1 uncultured bacterium
ATCCGTTAATCGCGATGCGCATCTCTACCTCCCCCCCTTCATGCCCGAGAGCCTCTCGACCACCTCGACCACACGGCTGGCGTAGCCCCAGCCGTTGTCGTACCAGGAGACCGTCTTCAAGAGCGTGCCGCCCACGACCTGCGTCAGGAGCGAATCGAAGACGGCGGAGTGCGCGTTCTCGATCACGTCGGAGGAGACGATCGGCTGGTTCTGGTATTCGACGATGCCCTTCATCGGACCTGAGGCGGCCTCGGCGAACGCGGCGTTGACCTCTTCGATCGTGACCGCGCGCTTCATCTCGGTCGTCAGGTCGACGTTCGAGCCGTTGGCCACCGGCACGTTGACCGTGATGCCGTCGATGCGGCCCGCCAGCTCCGGCAGCACCACCTTGAGGCCGAGCGGCGCCCAGGTGTGAGCCGGGATGATGTTCTCGGTCGCGGCGCGCGAGCGCCTGAGGTCGGTGCCCGGCACGTCGGCCAGCCTTTGCTCATTGGTATAGGCATGCACCGCGGTCATGAATCCGCGCTCGATTCCGAAGGAGCGATCGAGAACCTTCAAAACCGGCGCGAGACAGTTCATGGTCGGCGACGCGTTGGAAACGATCTGATGCTCGGGCTTGAGCCCCGCGTCGTTCACGCCCATCACCACGACATGGTCGACCGTGTCCGACGGCGGCGAGGCCAGCACCACCTTCTTCGCCCCGCGCTTCAGGTGCCCCTCGAGCTCCGCGCGCGACCGATAGCGGTGCGTCGCGTCGACCACGATGTCGACCCCTAAGCCCGACCAATCGACGTCGGCCGGCGACTTCTGCGTGACGATCGGGATCTGGCCGTTCGAGAACTTCATCGCGCCCCCTTCAAAGGTGAAGGGATCCTCGAAGCGACCAAAGACGGTATCGAAGCGCAGGAGATAGGCCAGGGCCTCGGGGTCCGCGAGGTCGACGATCGCCTTGATCTCCATTCCGCTTCGCTTGCGCGCGAGGCGAAATACGTTACGGCCGATGCGGCCGAAACCCATGATTCCAATCCGAATGCTCATCGTGAAACGCCTCCTTGCCGGGAGCCCACACCGGGGATTGGGCCGTCCTCGAGCGACAGCATACGCTTCGCGCGGCGCCGGTCCAATTGGGTGGAGCCCTAGGTCCCGGAATGCTACCGTCCGCCCGGCGGAACGGCGCTTCGCGGGGTCGATGCCGGGCACTCCCGTTTTCGGCACCTCGCGGCCGCTAGTCGAGCGCTTCGCGGCATTTGTAGGAGGACCGACCAAGGACATGCTTCGACCGGCAATCCCTCGCCCGATTCAACGTCCGGCGCTCTCGCTCGGACCGGCTCTCGCGCTCAATCCCGGCCGCGTAACCGCACTCTTCCTCGGCGTGATCTCCCTTAGCGCTCTCCTGACCGCTGGATCGGCTCACGCTCAGGATCCGGAGACGCAGCTTGCGTCGGCGGTGAGCGTCGAGGTCCACGATGCCGCGGGCAAGGTGCTCGCGAAGTGCGACGGCACCGTGATCCAAGAAGGGCTGCTGATGCCCCTCTCGATCCTGGCCGGCGCCCGCACGGTCGAGGTGACCGGGCGGAACGGCGTCCACTGGACGACCAGCGCGGTTCGCTCCGCCAAGGACGATGTCGACCTCGCGCTCCTGGCGCTCGACCCACCGCCGGTCAAGTCGATCTATGTTCCCCGGCTCCCGACCTTCATGCCGGGCGGCGACGTTCGCATCGTCCGCGGGCCGGCCGCCGGCAGCGACACGCCGATCGAAGGAAAGACCACCGCCAAGTTCTCGATGCGTGGACCCGACTTCATCGGCTTGAACATCCTTGGACCGAACGGCGCGCCCGCGTTCAAGTCGTCGGGTGAGCTCGTCGGGGTGGCGCGCGGATTCGATGAGCCGCCCTACGAGACGGGTTACCTCGTGCCGGCCTCCTCGGTCCTTCGCTTGATCGAGGGGGTGAGCGGACCGACGCAGATCGACGAGCTCTCGCCGCCGATTCCGCCGGATTACGCCGACAAGAACTCGAACCGCGGGCTCATCTTTCGCGGCTCGATCCTGATCGCGAACATGAAGACCGAGGACGCGCGCAGCTTCCTCACCCTCGCGATGAAGCGGGATCAGAACAACCCCGACGGGCTCTTCGCTTGGGGCTCGCTCCTGATGATGGAGAAGAACTACCTCGATGCCGCGGCGCGCTACAAGCTCGCGGCCGAGTCGGCCGGAAACTACGCCTTCGCGTGGCACATGGCCGGCGTCAACTTCAACAACGCGGGGCGGTACAAGGACGCGAGCACGATGTACCTGAACGCGCTCAAGGTCGACCCGAACTCCGCCATGACCCACTGCAATCTGGGCGGGGCCTACTACAACCTCGGGCAATTCGACCTCGCGGTGGCGGAGTTCCTGAAGTCGCGCGAGCTCGACGAGCGCTACTGGCTCGCGTACACGAACCTCGCCTTCACCTACCAGCGCATGGGGTCGACGCAGCAGGTCGAGGAGATCTACCAGGAGCTTCTGGTTAAGAACCCGGATCTCGCGGGCAAGCTGCGGAGGGACCTCGACACGCAGAAGTGAGGCTCGCGATGGGTTGGAAACGATGGCCTTGTCCCTTCTGCCAGCACTCGCAACGCCTCTTCAATCTGATCTGTCCGCAATGCGAGTCGCTGCCTTGGGGTCCGTCTGAGGCTCGGCGCGGGGATCAAAAGAAACCTGCGCTGCCGTACGAAGCGGGGCGCGGCTCCTTGCTGCTGGCGCCCAATCAGGAGCTCTCGATTCGAAGCTCGGGGCTCTTCCGCCTCGAGCAACGGTTCAGCACGCCGAGCGGCTATCTCGGCGTCCTTTCGCGTCGCTTCTTTGGGCGCGCGCAGTGGCTCGGAACGGATGGCCACGAGTGGAGAATCGGCGGCGCGGGCCAATTCCGTCGCGTCGCGCTCCTCTTCGACGGCGACCAACCGATCGCGGCGGCGCAGGCCGAGGCGTTTCGCGGTGGCTATCGACTTTGGCAGGGGACCGAGCGCTATCGACTCGAGCGCGCCGGCCTTTTCCGCCATCGCTATACCTTGAAGAACGCGGACGACGAGGAAGCGTTCAGGATCGAGAGCGGCTTCCTCTCGCCCGTTCGCACGGTGGAGATCTCGCGACCGGTGGCGCTCGCCACCGTGGTCCTCATGGTCTACTTCCTCACGCGAATGAAGCAGACGGAGACCTAGCTCAGCGAGCGAGCACCAGGAGCTTGGCCGATCCGGTCGTTCCGCCGCAGGCGAATCTCGCGAAGTAGACGCCTGCCGCCAACCCGGAGGGCACTTTGAGCTCGAGCGTGTGAGGCCCTGCCTCCAGCTGCCCCGAGAAGAGATCGCCGTGACTCGCTCCCGCCGCATCGTAGAGCACGACCTTCGCGAAGCCGGTCTGGGGCGCTCGGAACCTCAGGCTGCACGCGGCACCCGCCACCACCGGATTCGGGTGAACGGTTACGCCGAGTGACGGCGCGACCGGCTCCACGCCGACGAACTGATCCCGTTCGTAACGGAACGTCTTCATCTCGAAGGGGAGCGTGGAATCGTAGATCGAACGGCCGACGAGAACCTGGACGGGCCGAAGATCCGTTTCAACGTGACTCGTGACCTTAGCGCCGCTCACGGGAAAGTAGTTCGCCACCATCTGCAGTTGGGACGGGCTCGCCTTGAGGTTCCACACGCGCGCGATCAACCCCGCCTGGATCCCCTCCTCGCTCGGCTTGAGCGACCAGAGCAGCTGGTGTGGATATGCCAGTTGGAGGTACGCGTAATTCAGCGAATTGATCGGTGCGGACGCGCCGCCGGTCACCCGGGTCGCGACCAGCGGATTTTGGTGCTGCAAGGCGAACCACATGGAGACGGCGGGATCGTAGGCGCCGTGCGTCTGGAGGGCGTAGCGATTGAGGAACGAGGTGTCGCCGCCTTGATTGGGAATGCCGAAGTTGTTCACACGAAATCCGACCATCGCCCGGACCTTCGGTGTCGTCGAGTCGAGCGTCGACACCGTGCTGTTTCCGGCGACGAAGAAGGAGCTGTCCCAGTTCGACAGCACCACGCCCCGATCGGCGGTCGAGAGGTCGACAAAGTGGTTCATGGTCAGGTAGTCGGTGCGCGCGTTCTGATCAGCGTAGTCGCCGCCCTGTGAAACCCGCCCGACCTGGAGAATTGCGCCCTCTTCCTCGTGGCGCATGGTCATGCCGGGCAGATTGAAGGCGGAGGTGTAGCCGACCTCGTTGCCGAAGTTGGCGGTGATCTTCCCCTCGACCTCGATCCGATCCACTCCGGCAATCAAGGTGACTCGGGTTTGATGAGCCGGTGTTCCCCCCGCCACGACCTTGAGCGTCGTCGTGACTGGTCCCTGGCTTTCGATCACGACCGATCCGCTGCCGTTGCCGAGATCGTGAATGGCGCCTCCGCTGCCCACCATCTCCCGGTCTCCATCCTTGTGATCGATCACGCTGGTGATCTGGCCACGAGATCCGAGGGTGACGCGATAGATCCCGTTGTCGACAGACGGAAGCGTGACGGTGGCAGAAGGCGGGAACGATTGCCCCGCGCCCGATCGCACCTCGTATTGGCGAAAGCCCACGCCCGGCACCGCGTTCGCCAGAATCCGGACGTAAGGAACGCCGCCGATCGTGATCGGCTGGCTTCGAACCTCGGTGTTCGAGCCAGCCTCGACGACGTGCACGGGAAGCGGTGTGGTTACCGCCAGATCGACATAGTCGGACCGCGACCCCGAGAGCGGATTGAAGACCAGGTGCCGCTCCGAGCCGCTCGTGTTCCGCACCAATCCCCCGAGCGCGAGCAGCGCGTCCGCCTGCAGGTCGTCGACGTAGAGCTTCAAGCGATTGCGTTGATCGCGCTCGAACTGGATGCGGGCCGCCTGTGAAACCGGTCCGTCACCCGCCCAGTCATGCTCGTAGAAGAGGCCACAAGCCTGGTAGGCCAGGTCGCGTTCCACTTCGCGCCCTGCCAGCGCGTATGGGTCGTAGCTCGCGACGATCGCCTCGAGCGCCTCCGCGGTGCGGAGCTTCTCCACTTCCCGCTTCATGTCGGCGCAGAGCTCGCCCATCGCGCCGCAGAGGATCTCCCACTCGTTGCCGTGCGAGCCGCCGAACGTGGGGATCTCGCCGCTGTGCTGCGCAAGGAAGTCCTCGAAGAAGTCGACCTCGTTCGACACCACCACGCGGCGATTCGGGTTGGTCAGTGATTGCGCCGCCTGCACGAAGAGCGGGGTCGTGCTTTGCAGATCGTCCCAGCCATAGCCGAAGGCGCCGTGCGTGGTCCACGGCCAGCGCGCGTTGTACTGTGCGTTCGACTCGAGGAAGCTCACGATGCCGAAGGGATCGCGCGCCTCGGCATAGCCGCCGATCGATTGGTTGCCGTTCAGCATCGAGTTCCACTTGAGCGTGATCCCCTGCCCGTCGGGACCTTGGTAGCGATAGATCTCGCGCGGCCGATCGGAAGCGTTGATCAAGGTCGCGCAATCGCAGATCCCCTTCCAGCTGTACTCGACGCCCGACCCGGCCCAGAGCGACGCGAGCCCGCCGCTCTGCAATACCTGGTTCTCCATCGGCACGACCATCGGGAAGGCGAGGCCGTACCGACGCTCGAGGCGGCCGGCGTAGTACATGTCGCGAAGGATCGCCTCGGCCGGCATCGCGCCGTAGAGCGTGATCAGGGTGTTCTTCGGCATGGTGATCGAGCCGTCGGCCAGATGCGAGACGAGGCGGTCGAAGTCGGCCTCGGAGCGATTGTGCTCGTACTCCCACACCCAGAGCGATCCATCGCAGTTGAAGCGGCCGCGCTGATCCGGCGGGTTCGACGCGGTCGCCTCCGCCTGATCCATGTAGTAGTCGAGCATGGAGAGGAAGGCGGTGCGGTACTGCAGATCGTCGCCCGACCAGAAGTAGTCGGTGTGGTCGTCGTTCGCGAGGTAGATGGTCTCGAGTGCGGTGGCGGCGCCGGCGCGAAGGAACAGCGCCGCGCCGAGCAGCAGTGCGGCGAGACGAGCCGTTCGGAAGGAAGAGCGCGGATCGAGCATTGTGTCCCCCTCGTCGTCCTGCCGGGTGCTTCGAGCAATGATCGAGCGCGAACATCGTACGCTGTCGATCGCCGGCGCGGCGAGAGCGGCATCGCCTCGACTCCGGGAAATCGATTGACCGTCGCCGAGGCGGGCCGTCAGAATCAACGCACGATGAATTCCACTCTGCGCCGGATCACCCAAGCCACCTGTTGTTGTCCCTGGAGAGATCTTCCGGGGAGGAGGACGGCTTCGGCCTGAGCGCGGTCCAAGAGCGCCATCGACGAAGAAGCCCATCGCCCCAGGCGGTGGGCTTCTTCCTTTTGTGTCGAGGTTCGTTTTACATGCGGAGCCCAGGGGCCGACAGATGGGAATGCGCTTGAGCACGGGAGAACAGCGATGAACCGACCGCTATTTCCACTCTTCCTTCGCCTCGACGGTCGGCGCTGCCTCGTGGTTGGCGGCGGCCCGGTGGCATGGGCGAAGGCAGCGAGCCTGCTCGAGTGCGGTGCGAAGGTTACGGTGGTCGCTCCCGAGTTCGCGCCTGCGCCGTCCCTTCCCGCAGGCGCGAGCCTGACGCGGGTCGAGCGCGGCTTCCTTCCCGCCGACACCGACGGCATGGCGCTCGTGATCGCGGCGACCGATCAGCGTGCCGTTCAGGAAGAGGTGCGTCGCGCGGCGACCGAGCGCGGCATCTGGGTCAACGTGGTCGACGTGCCGGAGCTCTGCGACTTCACCTTCGGCGCAAGGCTC
>CAZZAH010000047.1:12030-15260 GCA_964652115.1 uncultured bacterium
GAGCCATGCAGCTCTTCGCCCTCACGCTAGACCTAAGGGACGACGCGGAGCTGGCCAACGCGCTCCTCACGCCTGCGACCGTCGCGCGGATCCACTCGGCCGTGGCGGCCTCGCCTTCGGTGGCGGAGGCGGTGCTCCTCACGACCTGTCTGCGCGTCGAGCTCTACGGCGTGGCGCGCGATCCGCGCGCGGTGCGAGTCACCTTCCGCGAGCAGCTCGAGCGGATCACCGGCCTCGCCCTCCACGAAAGCAAGGTGACACTCCTGGACGCGCGCGCCGCCGCGCGTCACCTCTTCGCCGTGACCGGCGGCCTCGCGTCGATCCTCTTCGGCGAAACGGCGGTGACGGGGCAGGTGCGCGCGGCCTATCGCGCCTCGGTCGATCGTTCGCTCTGTGGGCCGATGCTCCATCGAATCTTTCACCACGCCTTCCGCACCGCGCGACGCCTGCGCACGGAGGGTCAGGTCACCGCGATCGCCTCGTCGCTCTCCTCCCTCGCGCTGCGGATGGCTCGTGAGGCGGCGCCCATGGGAGCGGATCGTCTGCTCGTGATCGGCGCGGGGCAGGCGGGGCAAGCGGCCCTTCGCTCCGCACGCGGGTGGGGCTTTCATCACGTGACCTTGGCGGGCTCGCGGGCCGAGGAGGTCGAAGCGCTGGCGGCAGAGCATGGAGCCGGCTCGCTCCCGCTGCCCCAAGGCATCGAGTCGACCACGCTTCGAACGTCGCTTCGCTCCGTCGATGTCGTGCTGGCGGCATCCTCGCGCGGCCTCTTGCTTCGTGCGGCCGACTTCGAGCCCCACGACGGCGCGCTGCTCGTCTACGACCTCGGGCGTCCGCACAATGTCGAGGCAGAGCTCCCCGCGCCGATACGTCGCTTCGATCTGCACGACCTCGAGCACCGCGCGCGTGAAGAGGCGGATCTCCGGCCTCTCGGTCCTGAGCGCGCGCCGTGGCAGGTGATCCTCGATGAAGCGGTCGAGAGCTATTCTGCCTGGCTCGAGGAGCGAAGCGCTCGTGTGGACACAGGCGTCGCGAGCGATAGCGTGACGCGGGCAGGCCGCGTCTACCTCGTCGGCGCGGGACCGGGCGATCCGGAGCTTCTGACGCTGCGCGCCGCGCGTCTCTTGGAAGAGGCGGACGTCGTGCTGCACGACGCGCTCCTTCCGCCGGCGCTCCTCGCGCGCATCCCCGCCGGCGTGCGGCGCGTGCCGGTCGGACGTCGAGTCGGCGCCGTCGTAGCGGAACAGACCGATACATCGCGCGCGATGGTCGAGTGGGCACGCCTCGGCGCGAAGGTGGTGCGTCTGAAGGGCGGCGACCCGGCGCTCTTTGCTCGCTTGAGCGAGGAGCTCGCCGAGCTGGCCGAAGCCGGGATCGAATACGAGGTGGTGCCAGGGGTGACCGCGGCCCTCGCGTCGGCCGCGGCGGCGGGTGTGTCGCTCACCGCGCGTGGGATGGCGGCGAGCTGTGCCTTCATCTCCTTTCACGCCGCCGGCGACGCGTCACCCGAGCGACGCGCGCGCTTCATCCAACTGGCGCGCGCGACGGAAAGCCTCGCTGTATACATGGGCTCGCAGGAGATCGCCGCCCTGGCGTCGGCATTGATCGACGCCGGGCACTCCCCCGAGGAGCCGGTCTTGATCGTGGAACGAGCGAGCCATCCCGAGGAGCGCGCGCGCCGCTTCGCTCTCGCCGAGCTGATCAGTGCCCCACCCAAGCTCGAAACGCCCGCGCTGGTGCTGGCCGGACCGACCGTTCGCGCAAATTGGCTCAGCGAGGAAAAGAAGATTGAACCCCTTCGCGCGGCCACGTAGGCTTATCCAACCGTTGCTCGATGCGCGTGGGTCAACCCTAGTCGGTCCGACCGGAGGGATGCTCGAAGACCAATGACCTTCTCCTCCCGTTATAGCTGTTGTTGTTGCTGTTGTTGTCCCACCGGGAGGGCGGGCCATGGCGTAGTCATCGGGGACTTGGATCGGTAGAGCAACGGACAAACCCCAAAGCTTCGCGAAGGCCCGCCCTCCCAAAGGGGCGGGCCTTTTCGCATTCCCCGGCTCGCCCTCTTTAGCTTGGCGCCTTCTCGCGGCAGGACATCTTAGCGGCTGCGTGCTTCACAGACGCGCCGCGTCGGTCGAAGAAGAGCCGAGGCGAAGCATAAGGAGGCGCGTGATGGACAAGGCAGCGGATCGAATTGGGCAGACGGTCTCGGGCACCAAGGCGGCGACTGGGGCAAACGGCGCAACACATGCGCCGGCGCATGCCCCCAATCCCGCGATCATGCCCGGCCCGTCCACGCCGCATGGCGGGCGATTGATCAATCTGGAGGTGCCGACCTCCGAGCGTGCCGCCCTCGAGGCACGACTGCGCGACGCGCCTCGCATCGTTCTCTCCCCCGCGCTTCAGAGCGATCTCGAGCTCTTGAGCAACGGAGGTTACTCGCCGATCTCGGGCTTTCTCGGCAACCGTGACTTTCACTCGGTGGTCGAGACGATGCACTTAGCCGACGGGACCGCGTGGCCGATTCCGATCGTGCTCCCGGTGACGGCCGACGAGGCGCGCGGGCTCGACGTCGGTCAGCTCGTCGCGCTCTGGGATGACACACAGCTTCTGGGCGCGCTCGAGCTCAAAGAGATCTACGTCTATGACAAGCCGGAGTACGCGCGAAACGTCTTCCGCACGGTGAGCGATGATCACCCGGGCGTGGCGCGGCTTCTTTCGGCGGGCAATCTTCATCTCGCCGGACCGGTGCAGCTCCTTCGCCGTCCCGACACGATCAAGTTTCCGCAGTATCACCTCGATCCGCTCGCGACGCGGAAGGCGTTCGATGAGCGCGGATGGAAGACGGTCGTCGCCTTCCAGACGCGGAATCCGATCCATCGCGCGCACGAGTTCATCCAGAAGGCGGCGCTCGAGATCGTCGATGGGTTGCTCGTGCATCCCCTGGTCGGCGAGACGAAGGGCGATGACATCCCGGCCGAGACGCGGATGAAGTGCTACGAGGTGCTGCTCCGCGACTACTACCGGCCCGAGCGCACCATGCTCTCGGTCTTCCCCGCCACCATGCGCTACGCCGGCCCGCGCGAGGCGATCTTCCACGCGCTGATCCGGAAGAACTACGGTTGTACACACTTCATCGTGGGGCGCGACCACGCCGGCGTCGGCAGCTTCTACGGCACCTACGACGCGCAGCGGCTCTTCAACGAGTTCGCGCCGGGCGAGCTCGGGATCAC
>CAZZAH010000048.1:0-1442 GCA_964652115.1 uncultured bacterium
CGACGACAAGACTCCGACCCACGATCGGAACGCACCCGACAACGCGCCCGATGTCGTGGCGAAAGCCGGCAGCGCCGACACGACCAAGGTCGAGAAGAGCGACCTCCCGCACGTCGGCACCGCTACGGCGAACGTGTCGATCAAGGTCGACGGGCCGCTCGATCCCTTCTCGTACTACCTGACCGCGGTGCAGCAGAAGCTGTCGCGCGCGTGGGACCCGCCGATCGACGCCATCGCGCGCCAGGGAGAGGTAACCGCCTCGATGCGCTTCCGCATCATGCGAAGTGGCGCGGTACCGCAGGAGTCGATCGCGGTGGAGGAGCCGTCGGGCTCCTATCTTTTCGACCAGTCGATGCTGCAGGCATTGGCGACCGCGGGCTCGCTACCTCCGCTGCCGCCGGAGTATCCCGAGGAGAGCCTTGGGCTCGAAATCACCTTCATCTACCACCAGTGATCCATCCGTGAACCGCAGGGAGGCGAAGTGATCGGAAGCAGATGCGCCCTCGCGTTCGTCGCGATGGCGATGGTTGCCTCCATCGCCGCCGCGCAGGACGCGACGATCATCATCGACAAGAACAAGGGCAGCGGGAAGCTCAAGCTCGAGGTCCGCGACTTCGGCTACATCGAGACCGTCCGAACCCCCCTCGAAGGGAACGAGTCGTGCGAGGACGTGCTCGCGCGCGACCTGACCTTCAGCGACTTCTTCAACGTGGGACGCGAGTCGGGCTACATCCCGAGCCCAGGCGACTCGAGCGGTGTGCGCCGCGATGTCTTCGCGGTCGTGACCGGCGAAGTTCGGCGCGAGTGGGGGAAGGTGGTGCTGAAGGCCGAGGTGATCCAGGCCGCCACCGGCCGCCCGATCTTCCGCAAGAGCTATCCGCTCGGGAGCCCGCCCGCGCGCGCCGCGATCCATGCCTACGCCGACGACATCGTCTACTACCTGACGGGCGAGTCGGGCGTGGCGCAGACGCGCATCGCCTTCATCGGGCATGATGGTGGCCACAAGGACATCTGGATCGTCGACTACGACGGCTCGAACGTCCACCAGCTGACCCACCTCGACCAGATCGCGATCTCGCCCGCCTGGGGGCCGCGGGGCGACAAGATCGCCTTCACGAGCTACATGAACAATCGCCCCGATCTCGTGTCGTACCGGCTTTCCGACGGCAAGGTGACCACGCTTTCCGCGCGGCCCGGCATCAACAGCGCGCCGTCGTATTCCCCGAAAGGCGGGCGCCTCGCCGCGAGCCTCTCCTTCGAAGGGAACGCCGAGATCTATCTGCTGGATGAAAACGGCGCCCAGGCGCAGAGGCTCACCCTCGTCCCTTCGATCGAGACCTCGCCCACCTGGAGCCCGTCGGGCGATCGGATCGCCTTCACGTCGGACCGATCTGGTGAGCCGCACGTCTACATCATGGACACCGACGGCGCGAACGTGCGGC
>CAZZAH010000048.1:1452-7639 GCA_964652115.1 uncultured bacterium
GGTCGCCGAAAGGGGACAACATCATCTTCGTTTCGTTGATCGACGACGTCTTCGACATCTGCCGTGTGCGGCCCGACGGATCGGGCCTCGTGCGCATCACCGCGAATTCCGGATCGTGGGAAAACCCACGTTGGGCGCCCGACGGTTTGCACCTCGTTGCCGCGCGACGCGACAGCAAGGGTCGCAAGCTCTACGTCATGGCATCGGACGGCTCGGGTAAACGCGCGTTGACGTCGTGGAAAGGCGATCAATACAATCCCGCGTGGTCACCTCCACTTCGTGTGACGGACGACCGGTAGGCGAGCGCTCGCTCGCCAAAGGAGGGATCCCGAGCCACAAGGATGTATGGATGGCTCGGCAAGGGGCACCGGACGTTCGACCAGACTGGCCTTCGAAGCCAACCAAGAAGGAGACCGAATCCATGATTTTGAGCCCGACGGCGCTGCGTCCGCTCGCTATTTTTGCCATGTGCGCCCTCGTGATGGCCGCAGGCTGCTCCAAGAAACCGAAGCCGGGAGTGGTCCCGACTTCGACCACCACCGACACCTCCACCCCGACCGACACGGGGAACAACACGACGACCGAGACGCCGAGCACCAGCGGCGACACCGGCGCCAAGCTCCAGGTCGAGGACGTCTTCTTCGACTACGACCGCTTCGCGTTGCGTGACGACGCGCGCGAGGTGCTCAACACCAACGGCAAGGCGATGCTTGCCTCGACCAGCTCACGCTTCCTCCTCGAGGGACACTGCGATGAGCGCGGCACGGTCGAGTACAACCTGGCGCTCGGCGAAAAGCGCGCGAACTCCGCCAAGGACTACCTCGTTCGCTACGGCGTCGACGGCTCGCGGATGTCGACCGTCTCTTTCGGTGAAGAGCGGCCCTTCGATCCGGGTCACGACGAGTCGGCCTGGGAAGCGAATCGGCGCGTTCACTTCGTTCAGCAATAACGCCGATGGGCGCGCAATCCAAGAACTCGACCGCGGCCCCCTGGGTCGCGGTCGCCCTGACCGGCACCATCATCTCCGCTTCGCTTCTCTCGAGCACGCTGCTGTCCGGGTGCTACGGCAAGCAGCTGGTTCGCCAGCCGATCACGGTCGACGAGATGTCGGAGAGCGTGCAGTCGCTTCGCGAGCAGCAGATCGAGCTGGCGAAGAACCTGCGTGCGCTGGAGGACCAGCTCGCCAAGCAGGCCGACCTGGTTCGCCAGCTCAAGGCGGAGAACGATTCCCGCGCGAGCGACCTCGAAGCGCAGCTCTTGAGCATCGACAGCAAGCTGCAGGACCTGCTGACCCGGCGGGGCGGCTCTTCCTCCAGCGGTTCGACCTTCACGCCGCCGCGTCCGATGATGGCGGACACGACGCGCTTCAGCGGCGACACGGTGCCCGGAGACAGCGCGAGTGGACCGACGTCGCCCAACACCGGAGACACGCCGGAGGCGGAAGCCAAGCGGATCTACGACCAGGCCTACTTCGACAACACCAAGTCGAACTTCCAGCTCTCCATCACCGGTTTCCGCGAGTACCTAAGGCGCGTTCCGAACGGCGACCTCTCCGACAACGCGCAGTACTGGATCGGCGAGGCGTACTACGCGCAGCGCGACTTCGAAACCGCCATCCAGGAATTCAACAAGGTGCTCGACACGTTCCCGAAGGGGGACAAGGTCCCGGCCGCGCTGCTCAAGATCGCCTACAGCTACACGCAGCTCGGCGACAAGAACGCGGCGGTCCGCTACCTCAATCGCGTGATCGACGAGTACCCCAACTCCGACGAAGCCGCCCCCGCCAAGAACAAGCTGCGGCAGCTCCAGTAGGCACGCGCAAACGACCAGGGGCGGAGGCCCTTTGCTCGGACCTCCGCTCGAAGGCCTCCAAGAAGGGAGAACCCATGAACCGAACCGCCCGAGATCCAAGGGTGGGGAGCAGATCGCTCGCGCCCAGGATCGGCGCCGTGTCGCTCATGATTGGCGCGCTCGCGATGCTGATGCCGTCGCGCGCCGGCGCGAGCGGCTTCGCCGACCTCGAGACCCAGGTCCAGAAGTATGTCCTGCCGAACGGGCTCACCTTCTTGGTGCTCGAGCGACATACCGCGCCGGTCTTCTCGTTCCGCACCTTCGTCGACGCAGGCGGCGTGGATGAGGTGCCGGGCATCAGCGGCATCGCGCACATGTTCGAGCACATGGCGTTCAAGGGAACGCAGACGGTGGGAACGACCAACTTCGCCGCCGAGGCAGAGTCGCTCGACGTGGTCGATCGCGCGTGGGGAGCGGTTGCCGCCGAGCGCGCCAAGGGCGTTGCCTGCGATTCGACGCGCCTCCGCGCGGCGGAGGCACGCTACGTCGCCGCGCAGGAAGGCGCGAGGCACTACGTGGTCTCGAACGATTTCTCGAAGGTGCTGGAGGAACACGGCGCGGTCGGCCTCAATGCCTTCACCGGCGCCGATTTCACGCAGTACCTGTATAGCCTCCCGTCGAACCGGCTCGAGCTCTGGGCGCGCCTCGAAGGCGATCGTTTGACCAACCCGGTGCTGCGCGAGTTCTACAAGGAGCGCGACGTGGTGCAGGAGGAGCGCCGGTTCGGCGAGTCGAGCGGGCAAGGCCGGCTCTTCTACGCCTTCATCAACTCGGCCTACCAAGCGCATCCTTACGGCATCGGCACGATCGGCTTCTCCTCGGATTTGAAGGCGATCACGCGTCAGGATGCCTTCGACTTCTTCAAGAAGCACTACTCGGCGCCGAGCATCACCATCGCGGTGGTGGGCGACGTCAAGTTCGACGAGGTGAAGCGCCTCGCCGACAAGTATTTCACGGGGCTCTCGAACACGCCGAAGCCGCCGCCGGTGCGGACGATCGAGCCCGAGCACAACACCGAGGTGCGCGTCACGCTCGAGGACCAGGCTCAGCCCGCGATCTTCCTCGCCTATCACATCCCGAGCCGCTTCGATCCCGACTACCGCGCGTACGAGCTTCTGGGCGACATCCTCGGCACCGGCCGGAGCTCGCGGCTCTATCAGCGCTTGGTCAAGACCGACAAGACCGCGAGCGGGATCGGCGCCTTCACCGGCTTCCCGGGCGAGAAGTACCCGAGCCTCCTCTTCGTGCAGGGGGACGTTTCGAAGGGCGCGACCACCGAGCAGGTCGAGGAGGGAATCTACTCCGAGATCGATCGACTGATCGCCGAGGGGCCGACCGCCGAGGAGATGGCGAAGGTAAAGCGCCTGAACAAGGCCTCGTTCATTCGCGGCCTTCGGAGCAACGCCGGGCTCGCCGGCCAGCTCGCGCTCTACGAGGAGCAGATCGGCGACTACCACAAGCTCTTCGACTACCTCGACTCGATCGAGCGCGTGACCGCGGCCGATGTGCAGCGCGTCGCGGCCAAGGTCCTGACGAAGCAGAACCGCATCGTCGGCGTACTCCGGAAGCCCGCCTCCTGATGCGGCGAGAGAAGGGAACGATGATGAACAAGCACTTCACTTCGTCACCGATCGCGCGCGCCGGCCTTGCGCTGCTCTGCGCGCTGGTGACGGTATTGCCGGCTCGCGCGAAGGACGATCGCTGGGGCGATCCGCGCAGGATGAGGATCCCGACCTTGAATCCGATCGAGGTACCGAAGCCGGAGCGCTTCGTCCTCTCGAACGGGATGGTCGCCTATCTGCTCGAGGACCACGACTTCCCGACGGTCGACGTGCGCACGCTGGTTCGCTTCGGCGCGATGTACGACCCGGCGGAGAAGGTGGGCTTGGCCTCGCTCACGGGCGAGGTGATGCGGACCGGCGGCTCGACCAAGATCGCGGGCGATGCGCTCGACGAGAAGCTCGAGGGGATGGGCGCTTCGGTCGAGATCAACGTGGGGAACGCGCAGGCCGACGCACGCATGTCGGCGCTGAGCGAGGACGCGAACGAGGCGCTCGGTATTCTGGCGGACGTTCTCCGCCATCCTGCTCTGCCGGCCGACAAGCTCGACTTGGCGAAGCAGCAGGAGAAGAGCGACATCGCCGCGCGGAACGACGACCCGATGGGCGTCATCTTTCGCGAGGCGGCGAAGCTGGTCTACGGGCCCGAGCATCCCTACGCGCGGACGACCGAGTACGCGACCATCAATGCGATCACTCGCGACGATGTCGTCGCCTTCCACCAGCGCTTCTTCCATCCCGATCGAGTCATCCTGACCGTGTCGGGCGACTTCTCCAGCGCGGCGATGAAGCAGAGCTTGGAGCAGGCGTTCGGCGATTGGGAGAAGGCGACCGAGCCGTTGCCGCCCGATCCCGAGGTAAAACCGACCGAGCTGAACGCGAACTACCTGGTCGAGAAGGAGGACATGACCAACTCCGGCGTGGTGCT
Organism: uncultured bacterium; assembly: GCA_964652115.1. Classification (GTDB taxonomy): domain Bacteria; phylum Eisenbacteria; class RBG-16-71-46; order CAIMUX01; family CAIMUX01; genus JADJQY01. The sequence goes on from CAZZAH010000048.1 coordinate 5,791, forward strand.
CGCGCAGCAGGGGATCCGCATGGACAACCCCGACTATCCGGCGCTCGCGGTGATGAACGAGATCTTGGGCGGCGGATTCTCGAGTCGCCTCTTCAACGAGATCCGCACCAAGCGCGGCCTGGCCTACTCGACCGGATCGGGCATCGGCGCGGGCCTCCATCATCCGGGCGCGCTCCTGTCCTACGCGATCACGCAATCCGATTCGACGGTGAGCACCCTTCGTTACGTCAAGCGCGAGGTCGAGAAGATCCGCACCGAGCCGGTCACCGCCGATGAGCTTCGCATGGCGAAGGACGGCATTCTGAACTCGCTCGTCTTCGACTTCTCGTCCAAGGGCGCGGTGCTGAATCGCATGGCGGACTACGAGTACTACGGCTACCCGTCCGACTTCCTGCAGAAGTACCAGGCGGCGGTGCAGAACGTGACCGCGGCCGACGTGCAGGCTGCCGCGTCGAAGACGATCCGCCCGACGATGGCGACGCTGGTGGTCGGGAACGAGGCGAAGTTCGGCCCGGCCCTCGCGTCGATCGGCGAGTTCGAGCACGTGAGCATCGCGATCCCAGAGGAAGAGGAGGCGATCCCGCCCGCGACCGACGCCGACTGGACGCGCGGGCGTGAGCTGGTGGTGGCGGCGGCGAAGGCGACCGGCATCAGCGCCATCAAGTCTCTCAAGGACCTGACGGTCGAGGTCAGCGGATCGATCACGGCGCAGGGTCAGGAGATCCCGGTCGGTTGGAAGACGGTGCGCCTCTTCCCGGACTTCGGGCGTGAGGAGCAGAAGCTTCCGTTCGGCACGGTCACGCTCGCGGTCACCGAGGGCGACGCCTGGGTCAACACGCCGCGCGGCGTGCAGGACATGGCGCCGGATCAGCTCGCCGATCAGAAGCGCGAGTGGTCACGCGAGTTCTTCGGCTTCCTGCGCGATGCCGAGAAGCTCCAGGCGCAGGCGCTTCGCGGAACGACCGACGTCAACGGCACCGCGGCCGACGTCGTCTTCATCCACAGCGAGTCGATCAAGGGATGGAAGCTCTACCTCGATCCCAAGACGCACCTCATCCTGCGGATGGACTACAAGGACCGGAGTCCGATCGACGGCACCCCGGCGGTGGCGGAGGAGTACTTCTCCGATTGGCGTCCGGTCTCGGGGCTGATGTGGCCTTACTCGCGGAAGATCCTGCTCAACGGCGAGCCCTTCGGCGAGATGAAGACGACCGCGGTCCAGATCAACACCGGCGTGACCAAGACCACCTTCGCCCGGCCCTAATCCTCGAGAGCTTTTCGCGCCGGAGCGTGCCCGCGGGCCGCGCTCCGGCCGAAGAGCACCCGCGCCTCAGCCTCTCGTCCCGCTGCCCGGAACAAGCGAGCGCATAGGTAGAGCGCCTCGGGGTCGCTCGGCTCGAGCGCCGCGAGTCGCTCCGCGAAATGCAAAGCACGCTTTGGCTCGTGATCGATCGAGAGGTTGACCATGAAGCGGAGCGCGCGGCGGTTCTTTGGGTCTCCATCGAGCACGGTGGAGAGCGCGCGGCGAGCCCCCTCGACGTCTTGGGCCGCGATCAGGCGATCGACCATCAGACCCGCCAACCAAGGATCGCGCGGCTCGAGCAGATAGGCGCGAGCGACCCACTCGGACGCGCGCGATGGATCGTCGGAGGCGAGCAGAATCGCCGCCAAGAGCTCCATCGCCGCCAGGTGCTCGCCATCCAGTTGGAGCGCTCGGCGTGCATGCGTCTCCGCGTCGCCGACTTCGCCGCCGACGTATCGTTGATAGCCGAGGCGGTACTCGTAGTCTCCGAACGCGAATCCCCGATCGAGTAACTCCCGATAGTCGATCGCGCGGTAGGCCTCGCGC
>CAZZAH010000048.1:7739-15253 GCA_964652115.1 uncultured bacterium
AAGGTCCTCGTCCTTGAGCACGGCCGATCGACGCGCCAGGAACGGATCGACCAGGCCGTAGATATCGATGACGAAGGTTCGCGGACCCGCCTCGAATCCGTAGACGCCGATCATCCCTTCGGCGATCACCGGGAGGCCTTCGCGCTTCGCGATCTTCCCATGCACAGCGAGGGGAAATCCCGGCGCCCACCGCAAACCGCCTTGGGTGAAGGCGCCGAGGCTTGGCGTGTAGTACTTCCGTTCGTCGGCGATCCCGCTCCGGTCGACGATTCTGTTCGCGGCCTTCTCCAAGCTCCCTTCGGCGAAGGAGAGATAGGTTCCTCTGAGCCCCGCGACGAGGAGACACGCCGCGGCCCAAGCCCAGAGCCACCGACGTCGTTCCGCGGTCCACTCGGCGAGTCCGAAGAGCGCCACCAAAAACGGCAGCGTCAGAAAGCGGCCCGACATGAAGTCTCCGCCGATTCGGAGCAGGTAGAGGCAATGGAGGAGGATCCCCGCCGCGAGCAGTCGCCGCACGACGTTTCGCGATCCGATCAACGCAGCCGCGCCCAGGCCGATGATGACCAGGGTCACCGGATCGACGCGCAGGCTGTTGCCGAAGTATTTCACTCCCTGCGTGAACAGCTCGCCGGATCCGATCCCGCTCGAGAGCTTCGCCCAGAAGGTGTTGGGGAGCGGCGTGCCGTAGTAGATCGTCGCGAACAGCAGCCACGCGAAGAGCGGCGTCAGGCCCAGGAGCAACCGTCGTGGACGACGCGTGCGCACCGCGGTCCAAAGCGCGAAGAGCAGGAGCGGCCCGACCAGAGCGATCGTATCGAGGCGATTGAAGAGCAGCAGGCCGATGAGGAGACCGAGTCGCCCCGTTCGGAGCTCTGACTCGGAGTGCCGAGGAAGCTGGATCAGGAGCAAAGCCACGAGCAGATACGAAAGCGGGTTCTCCAGGCCGGACGACGTGTAGTCGAGGAACGCGTGCGAGGTGGAAAGGACCAACACGATGGGGACCGCGATGAGACCCGGCCGGCCCGCGCAGAGCAGTGCAACCGCGCCGATCGAAAGCGCAGCGGAGAGCACTAGCGGCGTGATGAAGAGCTCTCGGGTTAGCCCGCCGGCGAGAGCGATCAGCAGCATCCAGAGCGGATGGGTAAACGCCGCTACCCGCTCGCCGACGTTGTAGACCGGTCCATATCCCTCGAGCAGATTCCGCACGCAGCGAAGCGTGATCATCGAGTCGTCGCTCAGCCAGGCGGAGCGAACGATGACCGTCGCCAGGACTGAAATCGCGAGCAGTCGCGCGGCGGTATGAACCGACGATGGCGCCGCGCCGCCCGAGATGTACAGTCGCCTGATCGGATTCAAGGTTCGACTCGAATGGCGGGTCTAAGCCTAGCTTCTCTTCTCGGGCGACTCCGGCCTCGCCATCTCGAAGAGCGCTTCGCCCGCGGCGTGCACGTACCAGTCGACGCCCATGCGTCCGATAGGCTCGAGCTTGGTCGGGTCGGGTAGTCCCGCCGCGTCGAGCAGATCCTCCCGCACATGCGCGGCCACCACCTCGCCGATGACGTAGTGCGCCGACATCGGGCCGTCGCCGTGCGGCACGATCAGGTAAAGCACGCACTCGAAGGCGACCGGCGACTCGGTCACGCGCGGCGGCTTCACCTTGGTCGACGGCGTGGCGGAGAAGCCGGCGCGTTCGAACTCGTTCACCTCCGGCGGCCATTCGGCGGACGCGACGTTCATCCGCTCGGCCATGCTTCGCGTCACGAGGTTGACCACGTACTCGCGCGTCGCGCGCACGTTGACCAGCGTGTCCTTCGGCTCGGCGTTGCGATCGTAGAGGGTCGAGAAGACGAGCGAAGGGGGCGCGCTTCCGCCGGCGTTGAAGTAGCTGAAGGGGGAGAGGTTCGGATTGCCGCTCTCCGAAACGGTGCTGACGAAGGCGATGGGGCGAGGCGCGACCGTTCGATTGATCAGCTGATAAACCTCGCCTCGCCGCATCGACTCAGGGAGGAAGAGGCGGGTCACGCCTCTCCCTGCCACGTGCCCCAGTAACCCGCGTCCTCGATCCCTTCGGTTTCGCGCCCGACCGAGAGCGGGCGGAAGGTGTCGACCATGATCGCGAGCTCGTCGGTCCCCTTCGCGCCGATCGAAGGCTCGATCAAACCGGGATGCGGACCGTGCGGAATGCCGTCGGGATGGAGCGTGATCGAGCCGTACTCGATTCCGCGACGGCTCATGAAGCGCTCGCTCGCGTAGTAGAGCACCTCGTCCGACTGCGCGTTGCTGTGGTGGTAGGGCACCGGGATCGCATCCGGATGAAAGTCATAGGGCCGGGGCACGAAGTTGCACACCACGAAGCCGTCGCCTTCAAAGCTCTGATGAACCGGCGGCGGCAAGTGGACCAATCCCACGCGCGGTTCGAAGTCCTCCACGTTGAGCGCCCAGGGAAAGTAGAAGCCGTCCCATCCGACCACATCGAACGGATGCCGCGCGTAGACGTAGGTGTGAAGGCCGTTCCGCTGCTTGACCAAGACGGTGAACTCGCCCCTCTGGTCGATCGGCGGCGCCAGCTCCGGCAAACGGAAATCGCGCTCGCTGAAAGGCGACATCTCGTGGTGCTGGCCGTGCGCGTTCCGATAGCGCTTCGGCGTGCGAATGACGCCGCGCGATTCGAGGACGAGGTAACGCTGCTCGCCGGGCGCGAGCCTGAGCGTGTAGGTGATGCCGCGCGGGATGATGAGGTAGTCGCCCTTTCGGTACGGCAGGTGGCCGAACGCGGACTCGAGCACGCCACCACCGTCGCTGACGAAGATCAGCTCGTCGGCCTGGCCGTTCCGATAGAAGGCAGGACAGGTTTCGGTCGGCTTGGCGAAGAGCAGCGCCACATCCGCATTCCAAAGGAGCGGGTGCCGATGCTCGATCGCGTTCCCGCCGGCGCTGATCTGCGCGGTGCGGAAGTGGCGATGACGGACGCTCGGGTCTTCCGCGGTGTACCAGCGCGTCGGTCGAAAAGCGCCGGCGCTTTGCACCATGGTGGGCGGATAAATGTGATAGAGCAGCGAGGAGAGTCCGCTGAACCCTTCGTTGCCCAGGAGCTCCTCGTGGTAGATGCCGCCGGCCTCGTTACGAAAGGCGATGTGGCGTTTCTTCGGGGTTCGTCCCTGTCGTTGGTAGAGAGGCACCGTCGTTCCTCCTCTCCCGCGTCGCCAAGTGCCGGCGAAGGAGCCTAGAGATTGCCGCGAAGCTCTTGCTCGCGCTCGATCGCTTCGAAGAGCGCCTTGAAGTTTCCCTTGCCGAAGCCGCGAGAGCCGCGCCGCTGGATGATTTCGTAGAAGAGGGTCGGTCGATCCTCGACCGGCCGCGTGAAAAGCTGGAGTAGGTAACCCTCGTCGTCGCGATCGACCAAGATCCGATGTTCGCGCAGCGCCGCGATCTCCTCGCGGAGCGGTCCGACGCGCGCCTCAAGGTCGTCGTAGTAGGCGTCGGGCACGTTCAGGAACTCGACCCCGCGGCGCCTCAGCTCGGCGATCGAGGCGAGGATGTCGCCGGTCAGGAGCGCGATGTGCTGCACGCCCGGTCCCTGGTAGAAGTCGAGGTACTCCTGAATTTGCGAGCGGCGCTTGCCCGGCGCCGGCTCGTTGATCGGGAACTTCACCCGATGATTGCGGCTCGACACCACCTTCGAACGAAGCGCGGTGAACTCGGTCGAGATGTCCTTGTCGTCGAAGGTGAGGAAGTGCTCGAAGCCGAAGACGTCTCGGTAGTAGTCGACCCACTCGTCCATCCGCTCGTCCTCGACGTTTCCGACCATGTGATCGATCGCCACCAGACCGGCGCCGCCGCCCGGCTTGTGATCTTCGCGGAAGCCGGGCAAGAAGGGCGCGGGGAGTCCGTCGCGCTGCAAGAAGGAGTGAATGGTGTCGCCGTAGGTCGCGACCGCGGCGCGAACGACCGAGCGGCCGTCCTTCTCCACCACGGTCGGTGCCTGCACCGCCTTCGCGCCGCGCTTGACCGCGAGATCGAAGGTCCGCTTCGCATCCTCGACCCCGAGCACGATGTCGCGCACGCCGTCGCCGTGACGCGCGATGTGCTCGGCGATCGGTCCTTCGTGTGACAGCGGGGTAGTGAGGATGAAGCGGATGGTCCCCTGCTGCATGAGGTAGCTCGCTCGGTCGCGGACGCCGGTCTCGGGGCCTGAGTAGGCGATCTGATCGAAGCCGAAGACCAGCCGATAGTAGGCCGCGGCCTGACGGGCATTCCCGACGTAGAGCTCGACGTGATCGATCTCGCCGATCGGGAGGGGCTCAACCATGCTCATCTCGTCTCCTTCCGCGGTGATGTTCGTCCCTCCGCCGGAGCCTAACAAAGCCGCCGGGCGTCGCCAACCGAGCCGCTAGCGTCCGCCGCCTTCTCCGGGGGCGCGTCGACCGCGCGGTTGCGGCAGCTTCTTCACGGCATCGGCCTCGCTCGCGCCCAGCGCGAAGGCGTAGGCCTTGATCAGCGGCGCGGCCTGAGCCGCCTGGTTTGCCTCGAGGTAGAGCCGCGCGAGCAGCCCGCGCGTTCTGGGATCGTCGCTCCCCAAGGTCAAGGCCGAGTCGAAGGCGGCGAAGGCATCGAGCGGACGGCCACGATTCCACTCCGCCTCACCGAGCGCCGACCACTGCTCGGCCGCCTCGGGCAAGAGCGCGATCGCGGCGTGGAATGCCCACGCGGCGCTGTCGGCCTTCGCCGACTCGAGCAACGCCTGGCCCCATCCGTACCAGGCGCGAGGCGATGCCGGCTCGAGCTTGAGCGCGGCACGATACGCACGACCGGCCGCGTCGCGCTGATTCGACTGCCGAAGCGCCGCCGCCAGGAAGAGGTAGGTCGAGTTGTTCAGCGGATCGACCTTGAGCGCCTCCTGAAATGCCGTCGCCGCTTCCGCGAAGCGCCCCGCGTAGAGGAGGTTCTTGGCCGACTGGTACTGCCCGTTGAAGAACGCGACCATCCGCTTTGGATCGGGCAGCGCGGCATCCTCCGCATCATTCGCGCTCGATCCCGAGAGATAGCCGAGCGAGCGGAGTCGTTCGATCTCCTCCCGCGAAGGCGCGCGGTTCGAGGACAGGCCTGCGCCGGGCGACAGCATCGAGTCGAGCGTGGCGGAGAAGCGCCCCGCCTCCGAGGGCCGCGCCGACGCGAGGTTCTTCTCCTCTTTCGGATCGGCCTTCAGGTCGTAGAGCTCAGGCAGCGGCGCGCGGATGTACTTCCACCCGCTCGTGCGAACGCCGTAGAGAGGCGCCCAGTGGTAGCTCACGCGCGGGCTCAACGTCTCGCAGTAGAGCGGTGCCTCCGCGCGACGATGTCCTTCGAGCTCCGGCACGAGCGAGCGCCCGTCGATCCTGCTTTCCTCCGCCGCGGCATCGACTGGAAGCCCGCAGATCTCGAGCAAGGTCGGCATCACGTCGACCAACCCGGTCTGTCGATCGACGATGTAGCCCGGGTGGCCGGCGCGATAGTGCCCGTCGGCCGGCGGCGTTCGAAGCAGCGAGACCACGCGCAGCGTGGCGTCGTAGATGAAGAGCGAGTGACTCGCCTCGCCATGCTCGCCCAGCGACTCACCGTGATCGCTGACCACCCACACCAGCGTGCGCGACGCCTGGCCCGATGCTTCGATCGCGTCGAGCAGTTGCCCCACGCAGAAGTCGAGGTAGGCGAGCTCGCCGTGGTACGGCTGAGCCTTGTACGGCTCGGCGAAGGGAGCCGGTGGGCGATAGGGAGCATGCGCGTCGTAGAGATGCACGAAGAGGAAGAAGGGCTTCGCGTCGCTCCGCGTTTCGCTCAACCAACGCGACGCGCGCGCGACCGTGATCGCGCCGGGCACCTCGACCGATCCCGCGCCGAGACCCGCTTCCGGACCGCTCAATCGATCGTCGTAGAGCGCGAAGCCTTGGTCCAACCCGAAACGGCTCTCCATCACAAAGGAGGAGACGAAGGCCGCGCTGCGGTAGCCCGCCGCGGAGAGGCGCTCGGCCAGGGTCGAGGCTGCGCCGCTCAGCGCATACTCGGTGTTCTCACGCACGCCGTGGCGAGGAGGATTGTCGCCGGTGAAGAGGCTCGCGTGCGCCGGCATCGTGATCGGCGCGGGCGTGATCATCTCCGCGAAGCGGACACCGCCGCCGAGCACGCGATCGAGGCCGGGAGTCGGAACCGGCGCCTTCGAGCCGGCGGTCGCCTGAAGGAGGTCGGGTCGCACCGTGTCGAGCGACAGCAGCACGACATTCCAGCCCTGACCGGCGAGCGCATTCGGAGAGAGCGGCCGCCCATCCTCACGGTGGTTCATGACGCGAAGCGTTGCGGCGATGACCGCGAGCAGGCCGGCGATCACGGCGAGCACAGAGGCGAGGGATGGACGGAAGCCATTGCCCCGTCGCGGCGCGCGCCGCTTGCCCGCGATTTCCTTGGATCGATTCCGCATTCGCGCGCACCGTATCAGAGCGGCCCGCCTTTCGAAAGACGAGGCGCTTTCGTCCGCCGGACTCGAGCCGGTACACTCGGCCCTTTGAAGCGATGCCGGTCGGAGGAGAGCTGTTTGCGGGACGAGGCCGAGGAAAACGCACTCCTGGAAGAAGCGCGCGCGGGCGATCGCGAGGCGTTCTGGCGACTCGCCGCCCCGAGCATGGACGCGATTTATCGCCTGGCGTTGCGCATGGTCCGCGATCGCCAGGATGCCGAGGACGTGGTCCAGGAAACCGTGCTCAAGGCGCTCGCGGGCCTGGGCGATTTCCGCGGCGGCTCGCGCTTCCACACCTGGCTCCACCGCATCGCGATCAACCAAGCGTTGATGAAGCTGCGGAAGCGCCGCTCCGATGTCTTCTCGATCGACGCGCGGCGGGAAGCGGAATCCACCGCGGCGCCGACGGAGCTCGTCGATTGGTCGGAGTCGATTCTGGACGGGCTCCTGCGGAAGGAAGCGCTCGAGCTCCTCGATACCGCGCTGGCCGACCTGCCGATCGACCAGCGCACGGTCGTCACCCTGCGTGATCTGAATGGCCTCTCGAACGAGGAGGCGGCGAGCGCGCTCGAGCTTCCCCTCGGCGCGATCAGATGGCGGCTCGAGCAGGCGCGCGCCACCTTGCGCGATCGCCTCGGCCGCTACTTTCGCGAGCGCAGGCGACGGCCGAACGGCTGACGTCGATGTCGCCAGGGCTAGTCGCCCCTTCGGTCGCTACCTCCTCCGGTACCTGCTTCCCCTCGAGATCCCGCCCCAGTCAGCCGATGCAGTTCTAGTGGGGCAGCCGACCTCGCGCGAAGGGGGGACGGTCCTCCGCGTCCGTGGATGCAGCGGCGTCATCGCGCGCCGACCGGGAGGGCTGCGGTGAATGTTCTGATCGCCGAAGACGATGCGGTGCAGCGCCGAATGCTCGCCCTCGTCCTCGAACGGGCCGGCTATGCGGTCCGCCCCGCCGCCGATGGCCTCGCCGCGATCGACGCGCTACGCGACCGCAGCATCCAGCTCGCGATCCTCGACTGGCAGATGC
>CAZZAH010000049.1:0-5361 GCA_964652115.1 uncultured bacterium
GCGTACTTGATCCTCGCCGCGCTGTCGACGCCGCTCGTGCTCTCGGTGCACTCGGTCGTTTCGTTCGACTTCGCGGTGTCGCTGATGCCCGGCTGGCACACGACGATCTTCCCGCCGTACTTCGTCGCGGGCGCGATCTTCTCCGGCTTCGCGATGGTGCTCTTCCTCCTCGTGCCGTGTCGCCAGTGGTTCGGCTTGAAGGAGCTGATCACGCCACGACACCTCGAGAACATGTGCCGGATCATGCTCGCCACCGGCATGATGGTCGGCTACGCCTACGGGATGGAGTTCTTCACCGCGTGGTACAGCGGCAACAACTACGAGCGGTTCACCTTCTTCAACCGCGCGCTCGGCAACTACTGGTGGGCCTACTGGATCATGGTCTCGTGCAACGTCTTCGTGCCGCAGATTTTCTGGTTCAAGTGGGCGCGGACCAACATCGGCGTGATGCTGGTCGTGACCTTCCTGATCAACGTCGGCATGTGGTTCGAGCGCTTCGTGATCATCGTGACCTCGCTCTCGCGCGACTTCCTGCCCTCGGCGTGGGGGATGTTCTGGCCGACCTGGGTCGACATCTGCACCCTGCTCGGGAGCTTCGGTCTGTTCTTCACCCTCTTCCTGCTCTTCCTCCGCTTCCTGCCGATGGTGGCGATGTCCGAGGTGAAGGGCGTGATGCCGCAGGCACACCCGCATGTGGACCACGGCGGACGCGGACACGAGGCCGGCTCGTTCGCGCCCGGACACTGAGCGGCTTCGAGGAGACATGAGTTGAGCACGGCGAAGGAACAGTTCAAGGAAAACGGCGGAGGACCGCGCGTGGTCGCGGGCCTGCTCGCCGAGTACGGCAACGTGGACGAACTTCTGCGAGCGGCCGAGCGCGTGCGCGATGCCGGCTACGCGAAGTGGGATTGCCACTCGCCCTTCCCGGTCCACGGCCTCGACCGCGCGATGGGGATGAAGTACACCAAGCTTCCGATCTTCATCCTCTGTTGCGGCCTGACCGGCACCGCCACCGCGGTGGTTCTCCAGTGGTGGATGAACGCGGTCGACTACCCGTACCTGATCTCGGGCAAGCCGATCTACAGCTTCCCGGCCAACGTCCCGATCATCTTCGAGCTCACGGTGCTCTTCACCGCGTTCGGGACGCTCTTCGGGCTCCTCGGCTTCAACAAGCTTCCGCAGTGGCGGCACTTCACCTTCACCAGCGACCGCTTCCGCCGGGCCACGCAGGATCGCTTCTTCATCAGCGTCGAGGCGTCGGACCCCAAGTTCGATACCGAAAGGACGCGCGCGCTGCTCGCCACCACCGGCAGCTCGGCGATCGAGGAGTTGGAGGACTAATGGCGAAGCGGCTCACTCCCCACTGGGTCACCCCGATCGTCCTCGTGATGACGACCTTGGCCATCATTCCTTTTGCGCTGATCGCGAAGGCGCGGGCGACCAGGTTCGACAAGCCGCGCATGCACTGGATCCCCGACATGGACAACCAGCAGAAGTACAAGGCCGAGTCGGCCAACCCGCTCTTCGCCGATGGGCGCGCGATGCGGCCCGCGGTGGCGGGGACGGTGGCGCGAGGCGAGCTGCGCGAGGACGAGCACTTCTACCGCGGCATCGTGAACGGCGAGTGGGCGACCACCTTCCCGATGACGATCACCCCCGCGATGATGGCGCGCGGCAAGGAGCGCTACGACATCTACTGCAGCCCCTGCCACGGCGTCGATGGTTCGGGCGAGGGGATCGTGTCGAAGCGCGCGGAGAAGCTCAACGAGGGCACCTGGACCTTGCCGTCGTCCTACCACACCGAGGTGGTACGCGGCCGGCCGGTGGGGCACCTCTTCAACACCATCTCGAACGGGATCCGAAACATGCCGGCTTACGGCCCCATGATCCCGGAGAACGACCGCTGGGCGATCGTCGCCTATGTCCGTGCGCTCCAGCGCAGCCAAATGACCGTCGAAGGCGACGTTCCACCGGAGGAGCGCGGCTCGATCCGCTGAGGATGAGCCGCGAGGAGAGCGAGGGATGAGGCAAGGACACGGCAAGGACATCTGGGCGCTCGGAGAGCTCGGTCCGAAGATCACGCGCGTCGGATTCGGCATCGGCGTGGCCGGCCTGGTCGCGAGCGTGGGCTTGGGCGCGATGAGCGGCTGGACCCGCTTCTTCGAGGCGTGGCACGTCGCCTTCTGTTACATGTTGGCGCTCTGCCTCGGCGCGCTCTTCTTCGTGCTCATTCAGCACCTGACCGGCGCGACCTGGAGCGTGGTCGTGCGCCGGCCCGCCGAAGCGATGGCGGCGAATCTCCCGCTGCTCGCGCTCTTCTTCATTCCGATCGTGCTCGGCATGAAGGAGCTCTTCCCTTGGGCGCGACCCGAGATGATGGCGGCGAGCGCGGAGCTAAGGGTCAAGGCTCCCTACCTCAACTTCAACTTCTTCCTCGCGCGATGGGTGATCTACTTCCTCCTCTGGTTCCTCATCACCCGCTACTTCTTTGGGCGATCGACGGAGCAGGACAAGACCGGCGACTTCAGCCTGACAATGAAGATGGAGCGGGGCGCGGCTCCTTCGGTCATCGCCTTCGCGCTCACGCTCAGCTTTGCGGCGATCGACCTCCTGATGTCGCTCTCGCCGATGTGGTACAGCACGATCTTCGGGGTCTACTTCTTCTCCGGCGCGGCGCTGAGCTTCTTCAGCTTCCTTTCGCTGACCGTCCTCTATCTCCAACGGAACGGAAGGCTCCTCTCGGTGAGCCCCGAGCACTTCCACGATCTGGGGAAGCTGATGTTCGCGTTCGTGATCTTCTGGGCCTACATCGGCTTCTCGCAGTACATGCTGATCTGGTACGCGAACATCCCGGAAGAGACGGTGTGGTTCCAGGAGCGCTGGGCCGGCGGCTGGAAGACCTGGAGCATCATCCTGATCTTCGGTCACTTCGTTCTGCCCTTCGCGGGCCTGATCTCGCGCACCGCGAAGAAGACCGGCGCGATCTTGGGCTTCTGGGCGGTCTGGATGCTGGTGATGGAGTGGGTCGACATCTACTGGCTCGCGATGCCGGCGAAGAGCCCGGGCAAGGTGCCGCTTCACCTGTTGGACCTGACGACGATGCTGGGAATGGGCGGCATATTGGTCGGAGCGATGGCCTATCGCCTGCGCGACCGTTCGCTGGTGCCGGAGCGCGATCCGCGCCTGCCCGATTCGATCACGTTCGAGAACGTCTGATCCGCGAGGGAAGAGGAACATGAGTTCAGCACACGGAGCGCCGCAGAAGGACGGATCGGCCGACGAGCCCTTCGTCCCGGGAGAAGGCGACCCGGCCGCGCTCAGCACGGTCGTGACGTTGGTGGTCGGCTTCGCGCTCGTCTTCATCATCGTGCTCGGCCTGGAAGCGCTCTTCGCGAAGACCCAGGAAGAGGAGGTCGCGCGGAAGACCTTCGGGACGGCGACGAACGAGATCACCTTGCTGCGCTCGACGCAGCGGGAGCGCCTTGCGGGGTATCGTTGGGTCGACAAGCCGCGCGGTGTGGTCGCGATTCCGATCGAGCGCGCGATGGAATTGGTGATGTCGGAGTCGCGCGGCGATTCGCTCAAGAACCAAGCGGTCGATTCTCGCTAACCGAGGAAGACGATGCGGTTGAACTGGAGACGACGGACGAATGGGGCAAAGGGGGCGCTGTCGGCAACGGCGTGCGCGGTCCCCTGCGCGTTCCACGCGTTCTGCGTGGCCTGGATCGCGTCATTGGCGCTGGCCCTGTCCGTGAGCGCGGCGCATGCGCAGGTCGTCGAGCCGCTGCCGAAGTACGCCGACGACGCGGGTTTGGAAGAGCACCTCGATGCGAAGCTGCCGCTCGATCTCCCCTTCGTCGACGAGATGGGCACGCCGGTGACGCTGCGGAGCTACTTCACCGACAACCGGCCGGTCCTGCTCACGCTCAACTACTACAGCTGCCCGATGCTCTGCACGCTGCAGCTGAACGGGTTGGTCGACGGCCTCAGGAACATCGATTGGACGCCAGGGCGCGAGTTCCGCATCGTCACGGTCAGCATAAACCCGAAGGAAACACCCGAGCTCGCGACCGGAAAGAAGAAGACCTACCTCGAGGCGTACGGGCATCCCGACGCGGTCGACGGTTGGCACTTCCTGGTCGGCGCGCAGGACAACATCGAGGCACTCGCGGGGGCGGTCGGATTCAAGTACGAGCTCGACCCGGCGACCGGCCAGTACGCGCACCCGGCAGTGGCCTACGTGATCACGCCGGATGGAAACATCTCTCGCTACCTGTACGGCGTGCAGTTCGAACCGAAGACGCTCCGCTACTCGCTGGTGGAAGCCTCGGCCGGTCACATCGGCAACACGATCGACCGCCTGGTGCTGCTCTGCTTCCACTACGACGCGAGTCGCGGACGCTACGCCCCGGCGGCGATGAACATCATGCGGCTGGGCGGTGGCCTGACCGCGCTCATTCTGGGCGGGTGGATTCTCGCGCAGTGGACTCGAGGACGGCGGCGGACGGTCGCGGCCCACGGTTGACCCTCGGGGAGAGGACTTGGTGATGCTAGGGAGCTTGTTCGGAGCGCTGAGCGGATTCGCGGCCAAGGGCGGCGGTTTCTGGCTGCCGGAGGCGGCGTCGGTCACGGCGGCGCCGGTCGACCGTCTGTTCAACCTCGTGCTCTGGATCTGCGTCTTCTTCTTCGTGCTGATCTGCGCGCTGATGGCGATCTTTGTGCTTCGCTTCCGGCAGACGCGGAAGGGCGAGGACGCGCTCTCGCAGGAGACGCACAACACGCCGCTCGAGATCACCTGGACCGCGATTCCGCTGGTGCTGGTGATCGTGATCTTCTGGATGGGATTCCGCGGCTACATGGATCTCACGACCCCGCCGGGCGACGCGATGGCGGTTCAGGTGAGCGCACAGAAGTGGAGCTGGCTCTTCTCCTACCCGAACGGCGTCTCCTCCGGTGAGCTCTACGTTCCGGCCGACACTCCGGTCGTGCTCACGATGTCGTCGTCCGACGTGTTGCATTGCCTCTTCGTCCCAGCCTTTCGCGTGAAGCAGGACGTCGTCCCCGGCCGGTACTCCAAGCTTTGGTTCAAGCCGACCCGCATCGGCGAGTTCCAGATCTACTGCGCCGAGTACTGCGGCAAGGGTCACTCCGAGATGCTGAGCAAGGTGAAGGTCCTGAGCCAGGCCGACTACGACAAGTGGATGGACGCCGAGGGCAACTTCATCGACAAGATGCCGGCGCCGGAAGCGGGCGCCAAGGTCTACCAGAAGTACGGCTGCAAGCAGTGCCACTCGATCGACGGCACGCCGATGACCGGGCCCTCGTTCAAGGGCGTCTGGGGCCACACGCAGCCGCTGCGCG
>CAZZAH010000049.1:5371-7783 GCA_964652115.1 uncultured bacterium
CGGCAGCAGCGTGACGGTGGACGAGAACTATGTCCGTGAGTCGGTGCTCCAACCGCAGGCCAAGGTCGCCGCCGGGTTCGAGCCCGTCATGCCCACCTTCCAGGGGAAGATCAATGACCGGGAGATCGGCGTCCTGATCGAGTACCTGAAAACGCTGAAGTAGTACGGCCGGAACCGCGACGGAAGAGAAGAGAGGCAAGCATGAGCTCGACGAGCACAAACTACGGCGGGGGCACGGCCGACTGGGAGCGGGACAACTACCTCAACCACACGCACGGCTTGAAGTCGTGGTTGACCACGCTCGATCACAAGCGGATCGGCGTCATGTACCTGATCTGCATCCTGACCGCGTTTCTCCTGGGCGGGATCTTCGCGCTGCTGGTTAGGACCGAGCACCTGACCCCCGGGCACACGATCGTCGACGCGGAGACCTACAACCGCTTCTTCACGCTCCACGGCGCGATCATGATCTTCCTCTTCATCATCCCGGGCATCCCGGCGGCGCTCGGCAACTTCGTCCTGCCGCTGATGCTGGGGGCGAAGGACGTCGCCTTCCCGCGGCTCAACCTGACGAGCTGGTATCTCTGGATCATCGGCGCGCTCTTCGCGGTCGTGACCATCGGCCTCGGCGGCGTCGACACCGGGTGGACCTTCTACACGCCCTACAGCACCACCACCGCGACGCATGTCATCCCGGTCACGCTCGGTGTTTTCATCCTGGGCTTCAGCTCGATCTTCACCGGGCTCAACTTCATCGTCACCATCCACAAGCTTCGCCCGAAGGGGATGACCTGGTTCAAGATGCCGCTCTTCCTGTGGGCGATCTATGCCACCGCGCTCATCCAGGTGTTGGCGACCCCGGTGCTCGGCATCACGCTTCTTCTCCTCATCGCTGAGCGGGCGATGGGGATCGGCATCTTCGATCCGGCGCTCGGCGGTGATCCGGTGCTCTTCCAGCACTTCTTCTGGTTCTACTCGCACCCCGCGGTCTACATCATGATTCTGCCGGCGATGGGCGTGATCTCGGAGATCATCGCCCCCTTCAGCCGGAAGACGATGTTCGGCTACCGCTTCATCGCCTACTCCTCGATCGCGATCGCGGCCTTCGGCTTCCTCGTCTGGGGACACCACATGTTCACCAGCGGGCAATCGCAGCTCGGGAACATGATCTTCAGCGCGCTCACCTTCAGCGTGTCGATCCCCTCGGCGGTCAAGGTCTTCAACTGGCTCGCGACGATGTACAAGGGGTCGATCAAGCTCCAGACGCCGATGCTCTACGCGCTCTCGTTCATCTTCCTCTTCGGGATCGGCGGGTTGACCGGGCTCTTCCTCGGGGCGCTCGCGGTCGACATCCACCTGCATGACACCTACTTCGTGGTGGCGCACTTCCACTACGTCATGTTCGGCGGCACAGTGATCGCGTTCCTGGGCGGGCTTCACTACTGGTGGCCGAAGATGTTCGGCCGCATGTACAGCGAGAAGTGGGGCGCGGTCGCCTGCGCTCTGATCTTCGTCGGCTTCAACGTGACCTTCTTCACGCAGTTCATGCTGGGAAGCCAGGGGATGCCGCGGCGCTACTACAACTACCTGCCGGAGTTCTCGACCTACCACCAGATCTCGACCCTCGGCTCCTTCATCATGGCGGCGGGCTTCGTGCTCTGCGCGGTCTACCTGGCGCACTCGCTGGTGGCGGGCAAGAAGGCGACCGCGAATCCGTGGGGCTCGGTCACCCTCGAGTGGAGGACGGCGCCGATTCCGCCGCATGACAACTTCGCCGTCACGCCGACCGCGGGCGACCCTTACGACTACAGCCAGGTGCGCTACGACGCCAAGACGGGCGGCTACGTTTGGGTGGACGAGCAACCGACCGCCGCGGTCGCGGGCAGATAACCTCGAGAGGAACTCGCCATCGTGAGTGAGCACAGCCAACATCCCGACTACCTGGGCCATCACTACGACACGCCGGAGCAGCAGTTCGACTCCGGCTCGCTCGGGATGTGGCTCTTCCTCGCGACCGAGGTGCTTCTCTTCGCTGGACTCTTCTGCGCCTACACGCTCTATCGCGCGCATCACCCGGAGGTCTTCCTCTACGCGCACCAGTTCCTCGACAAGAACCTCGGCGCGCTCAACACCGCGATCCTGATCTTCTCGAGCTTCACCATGGCCTTGGCGGTGCGGCAGGCGCAGCTCGGCAAGAACGGGCAGGTGATGGGCCTCCTCATCGTCACGCTGCTCTGCGGCTTCGGCTTCCTCGGCGTGAAGGCGGTGGAGTACGAGGCGAAGTGGAAGCACGGTCTCCTCTGGGGGACGAGCTTCAAGCCGGTCGAGCATGGCGAGCATGGGGCGGCGGGCGCGACCGGCGAGGCCGGGCATGAGGCGACGGCCGAGCATGCAACCGCCGATCATGCGGTG
>CAZZAH010000049.1:7883-14992 GCA_964652115.1 uncultured bacterium
CAGGGCAGCGCCCCGGCCGGACAAGAGCCCGCCAGCCACAAGTGAGCAAGGGCGGCGGGAGGCCGCGCCACCTCAAGCTGGTCAAGGACGACCGGCCGAATCGCCAGGACGAGATCGCAGGGGCGAAGGTCCTAGGTACCCTGGTCCTGATCGGTTCGCTCGCGATGCTCTTCTTCGCAAGCCTCATCGGCTACCTCTTGGTGCGCGCGAGGGCGCCGCAATGGCCACCGGCGGGGATGCCGGGCATGCCGCTCGGCCTCTGGCTCTCGACCGCGATCCTGATCGGCACGAGCCTGGCGATCCATCGCGCGGTCAAGTCCGCTCGCGAGGATCAGCTCGACGGCGTCAAGCGCTGGGCGACGATCACCTTCGGCCTTGGCTCGCTCTTCCTGATCGCGCAAGCGTTGAACTGGGCCGAGCTCGCGGCGCAGTCGTTGACCCCGCGCGTCAACCTCTACGGCTTCACCTTCTATCTGCTGACCGGTCTCCACTTCTTTCACGTGGTCGGCGGTCTGATCGCGCTCGGGCTGGTGGTGAGGAACGCGCGACGCGGGCTATACACGCGCCAAGCGCACGATGGGTTGACCCAGTGCGCGCTCTACTGGCACTTCCTCGACGCGGTCTGGGTCATCGTCTTCCTCGCGCTCCTCGCGGGGAGCTAGGCGCCGGCACGAGGCATCTTCGCTAACGCAGGATCGCGTACTCCGGGCAGGCCGACTGCCAGGCGAAGAGGAAGCCCGACGCGGCCGAAGCGAGGGGGCCCTCGCTCGACCCGATCCAAGCGGAGGGCGGCTCCGCTATCCCGTGGACACGGTAGCTCGATCCATCGAACGGGATCTCGCAGCTCCCATCGGCGTCGGCGCGCGCGAGGAGTCGAGGAATGGGGAGGATGAGCCCGTCGCTCCCCGCGCGCAGCACGAGGCACGGGGTCTTGAGCGGCAGCCCTTGATCGACGGTCGGCGAATGCACCGGGAAGCGCAGGCGATCGTCGCCGAAGTAGGCCGCGTAGGGCTGGCGACGATAGCGCTCGAAGTACTCGTCCTTCCGCGCCAGCACCGCCGTCTCCGGATGGAGCGCGCGCCAAACGCGCCATGGCACCACCATCGAAGGAAGCACCCTGAGCGAATCGCCACGCATCGCCGCCGGCCCCGCGATTGCCCGCGCCTGCAGCGGACTCCAGAGGCTCGCCTCCGCGGTCCCGCGATCGTAGAGCAGCAGGTTGGAGTTCCACACCAGGCCGCTCGCGCCGAAGCGGAGCGACCTCGTGCGAGCGAAGACCATGGCAGCGTCGCAGAGCGGGTTGTACACCACCGCGATCAGCTCGCCGCCCAGCGTGTCGTTCACCACCTCGTGCCATTGGAGCGCGAGGAGCGGATAGCAGCACGCGTGCCCACCGCGCTCCACGCCAAGTACGAGATCGTTCGACACGAGGTACTTCGCGACCCCTCGATGCGCGAGCGAATCGATCTGAGCCGCATGGATCCGCGGCGGCTCGTCGAGCACCGGAACGCCATCGCGCGGCATCCCGCTCGCGGCGAGCTCGGCCCGCGACACGAGCAGGGTGCCGAGGTCGAAGCCGTAGCTCTCCGGATGCGTGCCGTCGCCGATCATGTGGGAGTTGGGGCGCGTCAACACCGGCCAGAGAATCCGCGCGGTGGCGGCGAGCGTGAGGAGGATGCCGAAGAGAAGGACGAGCCCGCCGGCCCGCCAGCTGAGTTGGGGTCTGGTCGCCGGCTCGCTCAAGGCAAGTCGTGCGCGACGCTCTCCGCCTCGGCCGGGGCGACGAAGAGCGCGTGGTCCCCGCGCGAGCGGATCATGCTGTCGGCGACCAGGAGCCCGAGGAGGAGAGGCAGATAGACCAAGCTCGCGAGGAAGAGGCGTCGGGCGCTCATCGCGCTACGCTCGCGGCGGAGGCGAAGTCCGGTGATCACGAGGCCCGCTCCCAGAATCACGGAGCCGAGCGCCGCGACCCAACCGGCGAGCCCGACCAAGGTCGCCGCGATGCCGAGCGGCACGAGCGCGAGCGAGTAGAGCACCGCCATCAAGCTGGTCATGCGGCCGGTTCGGTCGACCACCGGAAGCATGCGGTAGCCGCCGCGCTCGTAGTCCTCGCGATAGAGCCAGGCGAGGGCCAAGAAGTGCGGGATCTGCCACACGAAGAGGATCGCGCCCAGCACCCAGCCGCCGAGATGAAAGCCGCCGGTCACCGCGGTCCAGCCCATGAGCGGAGGGATCGCGCCGCAGATCGCGCCGACGAGAGTGCAGGCGGGCGATCGCGTCTTCATCGGCGTGTAGACCGCGAGATAGAGCACCTCGGTCAGGAGCGCCAAGCCCGCCGTCGGCAGGTTCGTGAAGCTGGCAAGGAAGAGCAGGCCCCACAGCACCGAGAGGAGGCCGAGCAGGAAGGCGACGTCGCTACGCACGCGCTTCGACGGGAGAGGTCGGATTCGCGTGCGCTCCATCAACGCGTCGCGATCGGCCTCCATCCATTGGTTGAGGATGTTGGCGCCGAAGGCGGTCAAGGCGGTGCCGAGGAGCGTCCAGGCGAAGCGAGTGAAGTCGAAGGGACCGAGCGAGCCGAGCGCGTAGCCGACCGCGGTGGTGCCGACGACGAGCGTCCCCAAGCGCGCCTTCGCCAGCTCGAAGTAGATGCCGATCCAGGCGCGAGGTCCGTGCGACGGTGGTCGATCGCCCGCGCGCGCCGCCTTTCCGCGTGGATGTGCGCGGACCGAGGGCGCGTCGGTCGAGTCGGCCGAATGGGTCAGGTTCATCTCGCATCCCTTAGGTGGCGCTGGGTGGAGCGGCCGGGCAGCCCGGCGAATCCGGGCACGCTAACACCTTCACCGGAGCGGGTGAAGTGCTTTCCCGGCGCTTGCGGTCGCCTCGGGCGGAAGGCTGTGCGAGCCGTGTCGCGGTGCTACCATGCCGCCTGTTTGCGGTCGATGAGCGTCCCACGCTCGCACGGCCCAGGCAGATCAGAGGAGGGGACGTGACCCAGGTGGAGTCTTCGGTCATGACGGGGCAGAGATCCGAGACGAGCGCGAAGCGGGAGTCCGCGAGCTACCGGCTCGCGCTCGGCTTCGGCACCACCGTCTTGATGTGGGCGGTCGGCTACGTTTCTCGCGTGCCGCCGGCAGTCGTTCCGAGCGGCGTCCTCCTCGTGATGTTGCTGCTTTGCCAGCTCGCCGGCGGATGGTGCGCCGGCCGCTTCACCCGCGATGGCGTCCGCGCAGGGCTCGCGACCGGGGCGATCTCGGCACTGCTGAATCTGCTCGTGCTCGGCAGCCTTCTCACCGGTCATGAACCGAATCGGCTCGTCCCCTCGGCGCTGCTCTGGCTGCCCGGCTCCTTCCTCGTCGCGTTGGTGATGGGAGCGGCGGGAGCGTCGATCGGCGCCTCTGCCCGAGCCCGCGCCACGCGCGCGCCATCGGGACCGAAGGCGCTCACCGCGGAAGCGTGGACCGCGATCTTTGCCCTGATCGCGTCGATCGCCACCTTCTTCCTCCTCATCGTCGGTGGGCTTGTGACGAGCGAGAAGGCGGGGCTCGCGGTGGTCGACTGGCCGAATAGCTACGGCTACGCGATGTTCCTCTACCCGCTCAGCCGCATGACCGGCGGCGTCTACTACGAGCACGCGCATCGGCTCTTCGGTTCGCTGGTCGGGCTCACGACGCTGGTGCTGACCGCGCATCTCTGGCGCGTCGAGCCGCGCGCGTGGGTGAAGCGTCTGTCGCTCGCCGCACTTCTCGCGGTGATCGTGCAAGGCATGCTCGGCGGCCTTCGCGTCACCGGCAAGTTCACGCTGAGCGATGATCCGAGCCAGACCGCGCCGAGCCTGCTCCTCGCGGTGGTGCACGGAGTCTTCGGGCAGGTCTTCTTCGGGATGTTGGTGGCGCTGGCGGTGGTGACCTCGCCGGCCTGGCGTCGTGATCTCGAACCGACGCGACACGAAGCGGCCGCGAGCGATCACAAGCTGACGGCGTGGCTCGTCGCGGCGCTCGTGGTGCAGCTCGTCTTCGGCGCGATCCTGCGGCACTTCTCGAACGGCACGTTGATCCACATCGTGATGGCGTGCGCGGTGCTGATGCTCGGCCTCTTCGTCGCGGTGCGCGCGTTTGCGGTTTACGCGGGGGAGGTCGCGCTTCGGCGACTTGGCCTCGCGCTGATGCTCTCGCTCGGTCTGCAGCTCCTGCTCGGGGTCGGTTCGCTCGTCGTCACGGGCTTCGCGAAGGATGCGCCCACGCCGCCGGCCTACGAGGTGATCGTCACGACCGCGCATCAAGCGAACGGAGCGCTTCTGCTGGCGCTATCGGTTGCGTTGGCGCTCTGGACGCAGAGACGAGTGGCGATTCGATAGCGCGGCAGGTGATGGCGAGTGGCAAGGCCCGAACACGCAGTGCCAGCCGAACCCCAAGTGAAGGGCGAGTAGCGCGATCACGCGCCTGGGGCCGCGTTCTTCCTTCGATGCGAGACTCCATGTGGGTGGCGATGCGTGGCTCGTTGCGTTGCCTCCTGCTCGGCACTCTGCGCTGCCGCCGCCGCCGTCTTCTTCTTGCGGAGAGCTTCGAGCCGGAGCGTGTCCTGAAGCGCGCGCACGCGGTTTTCGATCTCGCAGATTTCGCGCCGCAAGCGAATGGTCGACTCGTGGCGACGCACCACCGCGCGTCGATGCGTCGCGGCATCGGTGAGCGTCTGCGCGCGGAGCGAATCGATGCGTGTTTCGAGCTCCTGCCGCTTTGCACTCGTGGGGATCTTGCCCAGGCTGAATTCGCCGCTCATCACGATCGCTTGATGTGTGTGTCGGCGGAGCTCCTTGCGTGCGGTCGCGAGCTCCTCTTCGGTCTGCCTCGCCGCTTGCACGATCGCGCGGATGGCGCGGTCCGACGCCTCCTTCTCGGTCGCCAAGGTGAGCTTGAGCTGAAGGCGAGCGCGCTCGAGTCCCTTGATCAGCGGCCCCGGCAACTTGCGCTCGATCACCCGCTCGACCGCGTGAAGGAGCTTTCCCGGCTCGATCGGCTTGACCAGGAGAAGCTCGGGCGGCACCTCGAGCTGACGCCAGAGCGCCATCTGCTCCACCGTGAGTCGTGTGGTGAGCGCGATCACCGGAACGGCGCACCACAAACGATGGGACTGGATGCCATGCAGGAAACGAAAGCCGTCGAAGGCTGATGAGCAAACGTCGGTCAAGAGGAGGTCGGGAGGGGCGACAGTCTCGAGTTGGTCCGAGAGCTGCCGGGCGCTCGCGACGTGGGTGGTTGCAAATCGGGTGTCCCCCAGTGCATTTGCGCAGGCCATCGCCTGCGCGGCGGTACCGTCCACAATCATCACTCGCGTCACTCTTCGAGAACCTCCGCTCTGCGGCGCCGGGTTTTTCGTCGTCTGCTCCGGCGGGCTTCGGATGGCGGCGGTCGCGGAGGTGATCGCACCCGCGCCGCCTCAGCCGAGGACCAGCGGAACCGGCTTGCGGGGCAGGATTGGTGCCAAGCGCTACGCCCGCTTCGCCGGGCCGGCCGTGGTCTCAAGATCTCCGGCCCGCCGGCGTTGCTCCGGGAGCTCCGGCGGGGTTACGATCGTCGCGTCCGAACCCCCCGCCGTGGGCGCCGGCAGCGCCGATTCAACCACTTCGGGAGGTAGCCATGCCCCATCTCCAAGCTTTGCGGCGCTGGGCCTTCGGTTCGACCCTCCTGCTCTCACTCATCCTGCTCGGAAAGCCCTGCTCGGCGGGGCCGAATGCGGGAGGAACGCTGATCCTCCACGCCAATCCGAGCTTGGTCTACTGCTCGGATCAGCCGGCGTATTGCGGCTCCGAAGGACTCGCGGCGTGCGATCAGGCGATCACCTCGGTGACCGGCGCGGCGCCGGTGATCTTCTTCGCCATCGCGGCCTTTCCCGCCGACGCGTCGCCTCGGCTTTTGGGCGTGACGTTCGGTGTGACCTACTCGCCGGCGGTGAGCCTTCTCGATCAGGATTCGTGCGGCAACTTCGAGCTGCCTTACGGTAACTGGCCGCAATCGGGTAGCGGCACGGCGGTGACCTTTCCCAGCGTGCGCACCGATCACCTGGTTCCGATCTACTGGTTCGCGGGCTACAACTACGACGCTCCTCTACCCGCGCTCTTCGAGCTCATGCCTCATCCGGTCCAAGGGGGCAGATTCGCCGACGATGAGATCCCGGCCGTGCTTGATCCGATCCTGGGCTACGGGGCGGTTGGCTTTGATCAGGATGGCGCGGTTCCCTGCATCGGCGGTGGACCCCTTCCGGGTGCCTGCTGCTTCTCGCAGACCAACTGCACCATGCTGAGCGAAGCGGAGTGCATCCTGCAGGGTGGGGTGTTCCTCGGTGAGGGCGCGCCTTGTGATCCGGGCGCCTGTAACCGACCCCTCGGGGCGTGTTGCGTGGATGGCGTTTGTAGCCGGCGAGACCTCTACTCCTGCAATGCGCTTGGCGGGGAATTCCAGGGAGAAGGCACGAGCTGTGCATCTAATCCATGCGCGGGGCCGATCGTCGGCGCGTGCTGCTACGACGATGGTACCTGTGTGGTGCAACGACGGAGTGAGTGCACCTCTCACGAAGGTGTCTATATCGGCAATGACACCAATTGTGATCCGAGCCCCTGTCACCTCGGCGCTTGCTGCGTTCCCAACGGAACGTGCGAGCTCCACCTCGAAGAGTACTGCTCGTACTACAATGGGTTGTACCGCGGCGACGATGTCCCCTGTGATCCGGATCCATGTACAGGCACCGTCGGCGCGTGCTGCTACTCCAATCCGCCGATCTTCTCCTGCACGGTGACCACGCCGAGCGAATGCGTCACGACCTTTGACGGTGAGTACCAAGGTGACGGCACCACCTGCGATCCCGACCCATGCAACACCTACGGTGCCTGCTGCCTTAGTCCGACCCACTGCGTCTACTCGCGCGAGGGGCTCTGCTACGCGCAGCACGGCAACTTCGTCCCGAACGCGGTCTGCGATCCCAATCCCTGCCCGGCAGGGGGCGCGTGCTGCAAGTACGACGGGAGCTGCACCGTGATCTACGCGCAGTTCTGCCAGGTGGGAGATGACGGGGTCTATCAAGGCGACGGCACCACCTGCGATCCCAACCCCTGC
>CAZZAH010000050.1:0-14964 GCA_964652115.1 uncultured bacterium
AGGTCGACGCCGATGAGCACGAGCTGGTGAACG
The DNA here is from genome assembly GCA_964652115.1 of uncultured bacterium. GTDB lineage: Bacteria > Eisenbacteria > RBG-16-71-46 > CAIMUX01 > CAIMUX01 > JADJQY01. The sequence continues at coordinate 34 of CAZZAH010000050.1, forward strand.
TCGAGATCTTCGGGCCGGTGACCACCATCCGGGTGGTCGACGACGTCGATCACGCGCTCAAGATCATCCGCACGAACACCTACAAGCTGACCGGCGCGGTCTGGTCGGGCGATGAGGCCTTCCTCGCGGAGTACATCCCGATCCTGGGTGAGCACGCGGGCAACTTCTACATCAACCGGAAGACGACGGGTGCCGTGGTCGATCAACAGCCCTTCGGCGGCGACGGCGCGAGCGGTACCAACTACAAGGCGGGCGGCGCCTGGTACCTGCTTCAGTTCCTGAGCCAGGGCTCGGTCACGCGGCGCCACGCGCGCACGCTGAAGAAGCCGGGTCGCTGGGGCTGGATGGGCTAGCGTTCCTCCGATTTGCTCTCCAAGGGGCCGCGCTGGGCAAAACCGGCGCGGCCCCTTCGCTTTCACCGATGCGGCCCTCACCGCCGATCGCACGCGGGCTCCGGCGTTGCCGGGTGCCTCCGCTCTGGCTACACTGCGGCCCATGCAACCGATCGTCGGCGTGATCATGGGCTCCCGCTCCGACTGGGAGACGATGAAGGGAGCGAGCGAGGTCCTCGACTTGCTCGGCGTGGCCCACGAGGTCAAGGTCGTCTCCGCGCATCGCACGCCCGATCTCCTCTTCGAATACGCGTCGACCGCCGAGGGGCGTGGTATCGAGGTGATCATCGCGGGCGCGGGCGGCGCGGCACATCTCCCCGGCATGGCGGCCTCGAAGACGGTGCTTCCCGTGCTCGGCGTCCCGGTGCAATCGAAGGCGCTTCAGGGGCTCGACTCCCTGCTCTCGATCGTGCAGATGCCGGCGGGCATTCCGGTCGGCACACTCGCCATCGGCGCAGCCGGGGCACGGAACGCGGGGCTTCTCGCGGCCGCCATCGTTTCCGGATCTCGTCCCGAGCTTCGCCGCCGCCTGCGCGATCTCCGCGCGGCCGAAACGCAGGCGGTGCTCGATCATCCCGACCCTCGGGATCCGGCCTGAGCCATCCCGACCCATGACTCCCCGACGCGTGACTGCCCAGCGATGACGATCGGTATCTTGGGCGCGGGCCAGCTCGGCCGCATGCTCGCCTTGGCCGGGATCCCCCTCGGCTTCTCCTTTCGCTTCTTCGACGCGGCCGACGGCGAGTCCGTGGTCGGTCTCGGCGACTTCACCCAGGCGAGCTACGACGATGTCGAGGCGCTCGCGCGCTGGGCCGAAGGGTGTGAGCGCGTGACCTTCGAGTTCGAGAACGTGCCGGCGGAGGCGATCCGCGCCCTGTCCGTGACGCATCCGGTCGCGCCGGGCGCGCGGGCGCTCGAGGTCTCTCAGGATCGACTGGCGGAGAAGCGCTTCTTCGGACAGCTCGGCATCGCGACCCCCGCGTTTGGTGTGGTCGATTCGAGCGCGGACCACGCCGCTGCCGCGGAGGCGGTCGGCTTTCCCGCCCTCTTGAAGACGCGGCGCCACGGCTACGATGGAAAGGGCCAGCGAATCGTGCGCTCCGAGACCGACCTCGCCCGCGCGTGGAAAGAGCTCGGCGGCGCGCCTTCGATCCTCGAGGCCTTCGTACCCTTCGAGCGCGAGCTCTCCGTGCTCAGCGTGAGGGGCGCGGACGGTGCGATCGCGCACTACCCGCTGGTCGAGAACCATCACGACGGCGGCATTCTTCGGCAGAGCCTCGCGCCGGCGGCCGCCGCGGAGCCACTCGTCGCGACGGCCGAGGCGATGGCGCGATCGCTGCTGGAGTCGATGGGCTACGTCGGGCTCCTGGCCCTGGAGCTCTTCGAGGTTGGCGGCCGCCTGCTGGCGAACGAGATGGCGCCGCGCGTCCACAACTCCGGGCACTGGACGATCGAAGGGGCCGACACGAGCCAGTTCGAGAATCACCTGCGGGCCATCGCGGGTCTGCCCCTCGGCTCGACCGAGCCGCGCGGAGCGAGCGCGATGGTGAACCTGATCGGCGTCCTTCCCGAACGGGCCGCGATTCTCGCCGCCCAAGGGGCTCACCTCCATCGCTACGGGAAGACGCCTCGTCCGGGTCGAAAGGTAGGCCACATCACGGTCACGGGGCGGGACGTGCTCGAGCTCGAGCGGAGGTCGCGGGTGCTTCGGGCCCTCCTCCCGGAGGAAGTCGGCCGGTACCTGCCGTCCCCTTCCCGGTTGCCGGGCGCCCAGGGATGAGACTTCCCCACTTCCCCCTGGCGGCAGGAGTGATAGGATCCGCAACGGCTTTGCCGATTCAACCCCCACTCGCGTTTGGGCCGGTGGGGAGGGAGGAGACGCAATGATCCGTGGGGTCGATCCCCGCAGGTATCTGTTCGTGGTTTGGGAAGGTGGAGGAACGATCCCTCCCGAGATGGCCATCGCCCGGCGTCTCGTGCAAAGGGGCCATCAGGTCCTGGTGCTCGGAGACCCCTGCGTCGAGGGAGATGCCCGGGCCGCCGGCTGCAGCTTCACCCCCTATCGCCGCGCGCCGCACCGTCTCTCACGCGATCCCGAGACCGACCTCCTGCGCGAGTGGGAAGCGAAGGGCCAGCTCGGCTCCTTCCTGCGCGCGCGAGATCGGCTCTTCTTCGGGCCGGCGCACGACTTCGCGCTCGACACGCTCGATGCGCTGGAGAGCTTTCCCGCGGACGTCGTCTGCGTCGACAACATGCTCTTTGGCGGCATGGTCGGAGCGGAAAAGGCCGGGCTCCCGACCGCGATCCTGATGCCGAACATCTATACCTACCCGGCGCCCGGTATCCCTCCGATGGGCCCGGGATTCCAGCCGGCCCGCGGACCGCTCGGCCGGCTGCGCGACGCCGCCTACCATCGCGTGTCGACGCGGTTGCTCCAGGCCGGCCTCGAGTACCTGAACGACGCACGCACCCGCCTCGGACTTCGTCCTCTCCGCGACCTGATGGAGCAGGTCGAGAAGGTGGACAAGATCCTCGTCCTGACCAGCAAGGCCTTCGATTTCAAAGCAAGGCACCTGCCGCCGAGCGTCCGCTACGTCGGGCCACAGCTCGACGATCCGACCTGGGTGACCGAGTGGAAGTCGCCCTGGCCGGCCCTGCATCCCGATCCTCTGGTTGCCGTCTCCTTCAGCACGACCTTTCAGAATCAGGGACGCGCGCTGCGTCGCGCGATTCAGGCGATCGGCGGACTACAAGCGCGTGGCCTCGTGACGCTCGGACCGAGCCTCGAGCCGCGCGACTTCCCGACCCCGGACAACGTAATCACCGTCCCCTCGGCGCCGCACAGCCTCGTCTTCCAGGAAGCGTCGGTGGTGGTGACCCATGCGGGGCACGGCACCTTGATGAAGGCGATCGCCGCCGGTGTGCCGGTCGTCTGCCTGCCGATGGGACGCGATCAGAACGACAACGCCGCCCGCGTGGTCGCTTCGGGTGTCGGCATCCGGCTCTCGGCTCGCGCGCTCAGCCGCACGCTTCGGGGCGCGATCCGGAAGGTGCTCGAAGACCCGAGCTATCGACAGAACGCTCGCCGGCTCGCGTCGGCCATCTCGCTCGAGAACAAGCGGCCGATCGCCATCGAGGAGCTCGAGGCGCTTGCCCGTCGTCGGGAGCGTCCGCGCACGAAGCGCGCGCGTATCCGTGAGGCGCGGGAGCTGGTCGGAACGCGATAACGGGCGGGATCGCTCCTTCGAACGCGATCCCCCTGGCCGCGCCGCTCGCTACCAGCCTTCGCGCTCTCGCAGTCGCGTGATGTGCGCCGTGTGGTGACGGCCATGCCACGCGTAGAGCGCCGCCATGAAGTCGAGGTCGCGCGGCTCCGGATGCTCCGGGTGAATGAGCACGCGCGACCAATCGTCCGCGCGAAAGCCGCGCAGCAGCATGACCCATCGGGCGTGCAGGCCGCGGAGGATCTCGAGCGAAGGCTCGACCGGCGCTCCCTTCGCGTCGGCCAGCTCGGCCCACTGGTCCTCGGGGTAAGCCTTGATCGTCGGCCGCTCCTCGGTCAGCGCGAAGCGGAAGCGCGCGTGGCTGTTGATGTGGCTGTCGGCGAGATGATGGACCACCTGACGAACGGTCCAGCCTCCGTCGCGGTAGCGCGTGTCGAGCTGCGCATCGGAGAGCCCGGCCACCGCGCCGGTCAGCTCCTCGGGTAGACACGCGATCGCCTCGATCCAACCATCGCGGGTCTCGGGCGTGATGTCGCGCGGCGCTTCAAAGGGCCCGATCGGGAACCGGGGATCTTGCATCGAAGCCTCCTTCGGGTGAGCGCGGCTTAAGATCTCTTCCACTGAACCTGCGCGGCCTCGACCAGGGAAATGTCGCGCGCGAGCCCAGCGTTCACCGCGGCGATGATCTCGGGAGCGCTCGCTTCGCCGGACGCGCAGGTCGAGTGCGCGTCCGCGATCAGCACGACCTCGAAGCCGAGGTCGATCGCGCGCTTGACGGTGGCGTCGACGCAGTAGTCGCTCTGCAGTCCCGCCACGATCAGGCGGCCGACGCCCGCCTCGAACAAATCGTGTCCGAGCTCCGTGTCCTCGAAGGCATCGCAGTGCCCCTTGTCGACGATCAGCTCCCCGGGTCGCGGCGCGAGCTCGTCTTGGATCTCGAAGCCCGGTGTGCCCGGGAGATCGGGATCCCCCTCGCCGCCGCAATTCCTGACCATCGCGATCATCGCGCCCGCCTCGCGCGCGTCCTCGAGCAGCCGCGTCAATCGAGCGAGCAGGGCCGCCGCCTCATGAATCGGCGAGCCCGCCTCGAACATGTTTCGCTGCGCGTCGATGAGCAGGAACGCGGTGCGCATCACATTTAAGGGAGGTCGTCGCGGCGGAGCGGGTGCGTCAAGCAGTGCGGCCCGCCGCGAGCGCGCGAGATCTCATGGCTCGAGATGAGGATGCAGACGCGGCCCGGCTCATCGAGGTCGACCTCGTCGCGGCCCAAGAGCAGATCCTCCGCCTCGACGATGCGGAAGCCGCGCCGCGAGAGCTCCTCGGCCGTGCCTTGGTTGCGATCGTAGAGCGTGATGATTCCGGGGGTGAGGACGAGGGCGTTCGCGCCGTCGGTCCACTGCTCGCGCTGCTGGGTCACCGGATCCTCGCCGCCGCAAGGAATCGGCTCGAGGTCGATGCCGCGCTTCGCGAGCATCTTGAGTAGGGTCTCGCCCGGTTGCATGGCGAGCTCGTTCGCCTCGAGGTCGATCTCGTAGACGCGGGCCTGCTCGCCACCGCCGAAGCTGATCACCGGCGAATAGACGAGCGCCGCATTCCGGTCGACCGGGGTGAAGAGGGTGTCGAGGTGCATGTAGGCGCGGCGCTGCGGGATCTCGACCACGAACATCCAGCGCGGGCCGCCTTCCCGCTGCTTGAGCGCGCGCGCGAGCTGCTGGATGCCGGTGCGGTTGGTGCGCTCGGAGTGCCCGACCAGTACCGCCTCGGGCGAGAGCACGAGCACGTCGCCCCCCTCGAGCGTCGGCCGGTGCTTACCGACGAAGAGCGAGCTGTCGCGATCCATCTCCAAGGGATCGAGGATCACCGGCACCCACGCGAGCTTCGGGTGGAAGCGGAAGATCGCGCGCCCCAACATCGCCTCGCGGTGCCGCGCCGGCGCGGCCATGGCCGAGAAGACGACACCGTCGCCGATCACGATCTGCGGGTCGCGCTGGAAGCACCAGTTGGGGATCGGCGTCACCAGATAGAGGTCCTCGACTTCGACCGCGCCGTGGCCCACCTCGCTTCGCATGCCGCCGACCAACACCTCCGCGATCTCGGCCGCGGGTCTTCGCTCGAGCTGCTTGCGGCGATTGCGAGGCAGGTCCTCGAGCAGCACCTCGAAGATCCATCGGCGCGCTTCCTCGATCTGAAGCGTCTCCTCCAAGAGGTCGGTCGCCTCGATGATCTCGATGCCGAGCCACTCGAGCACCCGGCGGAAGCGCGCATGCTCCTCCCGTGCGCGATCGCCGAAGAGGATGTCGTCGAAGAGGAGCTCTTTCATCATCGCCGGGACCATCGAGTCGACCTCGGAGCCCGGCTCATGGACCAGGACCTCGCGGAGGCGGCCGATTTCCGAGTGGACGCGCAGGGGAGATTCGGAAGTCATAGGTGGCGAGGGTAGCCGGGCGGCGACGCTTCGGGCAAGCGACCGCTGGCCTCATTCCGCGCAGAGAACCGACGAGAGCCTCATCACGCCCGAACGCGCGACCGCTACTCTTCCCCCGTCGAGTTGATCGTTGGAGCGGGAGGTCGGTTCGACTCCCGCTCGATCGCGGTTAAGGGGACTCGAGGCGAACGGACACCCTTTCCCTTACGGGGTCGATACAGGCGCGCAAAAATCGCCGGGACCCGAGAGGCACGAGGCCCCTCGCCTTCCGAGCTCCCCAGCTCTTGCATCGTTGCCTCACGTCCGGGCGGATGGTCCTGAAGGGTCATCCGCCCGACTGCTTTTGGGGCTAGGCGCGGTTCACGAGCATCGTGTTGGCAGCACGTTCAACGCTCTTCGCGCAATCCTGACCGCGCCTCTCGCGAAGCCTGCGCTCTTCTTGCGTCGGTCGCACGAACGCTGAATCCCGCCTCGCTACCTTCACGCAGCCCTCGGAAATCGAGGCGCCACCGACGGACACTTGCCATGGAGGAATCGTGAAGGGACAGATCAGCACCATTGCCGCAGCTTCGCTTTGGGTCGTCGCCGCGGCGAATCACGCGAGCGCCACCGACCCCTACCTGAACGCTCCGCCTTACGCCAAGCCGGTCGCGCCCAAGACCAGCGAGCGACCGATCGTGACGGTGGGACAATCGACCGCCCTGACCGACGGATCGGGCGAGGACTTTCGCTTCGTCGGCATCCCCGACGGCTTGGGGATCTACAAGATCGGCAGCAATCCGAACGACAACCGCTTCGTGCTTCTGTCGAACCATGAGTTCAACCAAACCGCGGGCGGACCGGCCGGACCGCTGCCGAGTGGCGCGCGGATCTCGGAGCTCGTGGTGAGCCTCGACCCGCATGGCGGCGCGCGTTCGGAGGCACGTCGCCTCGTCTCCGGCAAGTACGCGATCGAGCGCGTGTGGGCGGGCGAGCCTCCGGTCCAGGTAGATCCGGTGACCCGCGGCATCGCGCGCTTCTGCTCGGCCTTCCTGGCCGACGAGGCGGTCGGGTTCGACCGGAACATCTTCATCAATGGCGAGGAGACGGCCGGTCCGGGCACCTTCGATCCGAACGGTGGCCAGGGCTGGGCGACGTTCGAGGGCGATGCCTACGCGCTTCCGCGCCTCGGTCGCTCCTCCTGGGAGAACTTCGTCGTCGCCCGCGGCACCGGCGACAAGACCGTCATCTTCGGCCTCGAGGACGGCCCCTCGAGCGGCGACGGGGCGAACTCGCAGCTCTTCATGTACATCGGAGCGAAGGATCCTTCGAGCGGTTACCCGCTCACCATCAACGGGCTCGATAACGGCGCGCTCTACGTGTTCGTGTCGGACGACCCGGTGGCGAAGTCCGAGGTGACCTTCACCAACGAGGGCGCATCGATCGCCGGCCACTGGGCTCCGGTCGACTACACGCTGAGCGACACCGCGCTCGACACCGCCGCGCGCAACGCGGGCGCTTTCGGCTTCATCCGGGTCGAGGACGGCACCAACAATCCGAACCAGGCGGGCGAGCTCTACTTCGTCACGACCGGCAAGCCGAGCTCGGCCAATCCGTACGGCCGCGTCTATCGGTTGGAGTTCAATCCGGCCGATCCGCTGGCCGGCGCTTCCACCCTCACCCTGCTGGTCGCGAGCACGGTCAACGAGGTCATCAGCCCGGACAACGTCGACCTCAACATCCACGGCGAGCTCGCGATCTGCGAGGACCCGGTCTACGACTTGAGCTCGCTTGGCCTCACGCGCGACACCGGCCTCTGGATCTACAACATCGCGACCGATCAGCTCGAGCTGGTGGCGGAGATCGATCGTGCGGCAGCGAAGGCCCACGCACTCGCGGCCGACCCCCTCAATTCGAACGACCCGGGGAGTGACACGCCCGGCGGTTGGGAGTTCTCCGGCGTGATCGACGCCGAACGCTTCCTCGGTCGCGGTACCTGGATCGCCAACGTCCAGGCCCACAGCCTCCGCATCAATCCGGTGAGCGAGACGGTGGAGGGCGGTCAGATCTTCCTGCTCCGCCACATCACGGGCGGCGGCCTGGTCGTGCAGGACGGACCGACGCATGACGGCTTCGTCACCGAGCGTCCGGCGCGGTCGGGCTCCAGCTCGCTCGTGACCATGGGCGTGTCGCCGAACCCCGTCCAGGGCCGGACCACGCTTCGCTTCGCGCTCGCGTCGTCGGCCACCGTCGAGGCTTCGGTCTTCGCGGCCGATGGCTCGCGCGTTCGTCATCTCGTGAGCGGTTCGCTTCCGATCGGCGAGCACGCGATCGAGTGGAACGGCGCGGATGACGCGGGTCGCGCGGTTCCGAGCGGCGTCTACTTCGTGCGTCTGAACGTCCCCGGCGAGACCCGGGATGCTCGCGTGATCGTCACGCGTTAGTCGACTTCTCACGACGGTGGAACGCGGGCGGGGCCTTGGCCTCGCCCGTTTTCGTTGCCGCCGCATCGAGTCCCGCCTAAGGTGCTCGGCTCCTTCGACCGATGGTTGGAAGTCTTGGCCGGACACGAGGGCAACATGAAGTCGACCGCGATTCTACTCATCCACTGTCCCGATCGCCGCGGCCTGGTCGCGGCCATCGCAGAGTTCCTGTTTCGCCATGGGGCCAACATCCTGCATGCCGATCAGCATCAGGACGCGGAGCTCTCGCTCTTTCTCATGCGCGTGGAGTGGGAGCTCGACGGCTTCGGACTCGCCGATTCGTCGGAGTTCGCGCGCGAGTTCTCCCCCATCGCGAGCCGGTTCGAGATGGACTGGCAGCTCAAGCTCTCGACCGATCGACCCCGCCTGGCCCTCTTCGCCTCGCGCTACGATCACTGCCTGGTCGATCTACTCCATCGCCATCAGAGCGGAGAGCTTCGCTGCGACATCCCGTTGATCGTGAGCAACCACGCCGCCAACCGTCGCGTGGCCGAGTTCTACGGTGTTCCCTTTCATCACTTCGAGATGACCCCGGAGAACAAGGCCGAGGCGGAGCAGAAGCAGCTCGCCTTGCTCGAAGATTCGGGCATCGACCTCGTGGTGCTCGCCCGCTACATGCAGATCCTCTCGCCGAGCTTCGTCGCTCGCTATCCCTCGCGCGTGATCAACATCCACCACTCCTTCCTCCCCGCGTTTCTCGGCGCGCGTCCCTACCATCGCGCCTATCAACGAGGCGTGAAGCTGATCGGAGCCACCAGTCACTACGTGACCGAGCAACTCGATGAAGGACCGATCATCGAGCAGGACGTCAGCCGCATCTCGCATCGCGATTGCGTCGAGGACCTCGTGCAGAAGGGTCGCGACCTCGAGAAGGTGGTGCTTTCGCGCGCGGTGCGGTGGCAGATCGAAAGCCGCATCCTCGTCTACTCGGGCCGCACGGTGGTGTTCGACTGAGCGCGTAACTCCTGATTCCAGGTCTCTTTACTGGCGCGGGTATTGCAGAAACCTCTGTTGGGATTCTCGACAAGTACCGAACTCGGGAGTAGGCTCCGATTCGTGTGGTGGAACGCGCCTCACATCGCTTTCGAGTATGTGGGGCGCGCGGTGTGGTGGAACTTCAACAGAAGGGCCGACCATGATTGTCGCGATTCCCAAGGAAACCTTCCCCGGGGAGAAACGCGTCGCCCTGATTCCCGCGTCGCTCCCTCCGATCATCAAAGCTGGCCTCAAGGTTCTGGTGGAAGCCGGAGCAGGTGAGGCCGCCGGGCACCCTGACGCGATCTACGTCCAGCGCGGAGCCGAAATAGTGGCGACTCGCGCGGAGCTCTTCGCTCAGGCCGACGTCATCGTGCAAGTGCGCACGCTTGGCGCGAACCCGGAAAACGGCAAGTCAGACCTCGCGCTCATGAAGCCGGGGCAGGTGATCATCGGCATGGGCGAGCCGTTGACCGCTCACGAGGCGAACCGCGCGCTGGCCGACCGCAAGGTATCGCTCTACGCTCTCGAGCTCATCCCGCGCACGACCCGCGCGCAGGTCATGGACGTTCTCTCGTCGATGGCCACCATCGCCGGTTACAAGGCGGTGCTGATGGGAGCCTCAACCCTGCCGAAGATGTTCCCGATGCTCATGACCGCGGCCGGCACGATTACGCCCGCGCGCGTCTTCATCATCGGTGCCGGTGTGGCTGGGCTTCAGGCGATCGCGACCGCGCGGAAGCTCGGCGCGATGGTGCAGGCATACGACATCCGCCCCGACGTGAAGGAGCAGATCCTCTCCCTCGGCGCGAAGTTCGTCGAGATGCCGCTCGAAACCACCGGCGCACAGGACGCAGGCGGCTACGCCAAGGCGCAGGGCGAAGAGTTCTATCGCAAGCAACGCGAGCTCATGACGAAGGTGATCGCCGAAAGCGACCTCGTCATCACGACCGCGGCGGTCCCGGGCAAGAAGGCCCCCATTCTCGTGACCAAGGAAATGGTCGCGAGGATGCAGCGCGGTTCGGTGCTCGTCGACCTGGCGGCGGAGCGCGGCGGCAACTGCGAGCTCACCCGTCCGGGCGAGGTGGTGATCGAGAACGGCGTCACCATCCTCGGTCCGGTGAACATCCCCGCGACCGTGGCAAACCACGCGAGCCAGCTATACGCCAAGAACCTCTCCAACTTCTTGCTCTACCTCGTGACGAAGGAAGGCCAGATCAAGGTCGACCCGAACGACGACATCCTTCGCGACACGATGGTGGTGCAGAACGGCCAGATCGTTCACGCGGCCCTCAAGAGCCAAGCACCGTCTCCGGAGCCGGTGGGAGCGAGCAAGGCGTAGATCTCGGCCTTTTGGAGTCGTTGTGCGCGTGGTGCGGCGATGCCCGCCGCCCGCCCGGTTGAGCGGATCCCGCAGGATCCCGGAAAGGTCAGGTACCTGTATGCATGGTGCAGCCATGTCCGGAAACCTCGAGGTAGGCCTGTACGTGTTCGTACTCGCCGTCTTCGTGGGTCTGGAGGTCATTCAAAATGTTCCCAAGCTCCTTCACACGCCACTGATGTCGCTGACCAACGCCCTATCGGGCATCGCCCTGGTCGGCTCGCTCGTGCTCGCCGGTCGTGAGAACGCCACCAACATGCCGACCATTCTCGGCACCGTCGCGGTGGCCGCGTCGTCGATCAACGTCATCGGTGGATTCATGATCACCGACCGCATGCTCAAGATGTTCAAGAAGCGTGAGGGAGGGGCCAAGCGATGATGATGCTCGGCGAACTTTCCAAGTATCTCTACCTGCTCTCGGCCGTTCTCTTCATTCTCTCGCTCAAGTGGATGACCTCTCCTCCGACCGCGCGCCGCGCGGTCTGGGCCGGCGAAATCGGTATGCTCGTCGCGGTCGTCGGCACCTTGATGAATCCCGAGGTAAAGCACTTCCAATGGATCGCGGTCGGTCTCTTCGTCGGCGCCGCCATCGGCGCACCGATGGCGATCTTCATGCCGATGACGGCGATGCCACAACGAATCGCGCTCTCCCACGCCTTCGGCGCGCTGGCCGCGGCGCTCGTCGGCACCTCCGAGTACTACCTCAATCAGCCCAACATCTCGAAATTCACGATGGGCGCCCTCGGCATCGAGGTTCTCCTCGGTTACCTCACCTTTACCGGCAGCTTGATGGCCTTCGGCAAGCTGCAAGAGATCCTGCCCGATCGACCAATCACGTATAAGGGACAGAACTTCGTCAACCTCGGCCTCCTGGCGGTGGCCTTCGGTTTGATGATTTGGCTGATCTTCGATCCGAGCAAGACCCTCTTCTTCCCGCTGATGGCGCTCCTCGGTTTGATCTTCGGCGTGCTCTTCATCATCCCGATCGGCGGCGCCGACATGCCGACCGTGATCTCGATCTTGAACTCCTACGCCGGACTGGCCGGCGCCGCGATGGGCTTCGTGCTCGACAACAAGGCCCTGATCATCGCGGGCGCCCTGGACGGCGGCTCGGGTCTGATCCTGTCGATCATCATGTGCAAGGCGATGAACCGCTCCTTCACCAACGTCCTCTTCGGCGCCTTCGGCCAGGACCAGACGGTGGCCAAGGTCGCGGGCGAGGCCAAGCCGGTACGAAGCGCGTCACCGGACGAAGCGGCAATGATCTTCGACGCCGCGCGCTCCGTCATCATCGTCCCGGGTTACGGCATGGCCGTCTCGCAGGCCCAGCACAAGGTGAAGGAGTTCATGCAGGTGCTGAACAAGCGGGGCGTCGACGTCAAGTTCGCCATCCACCCGGTGGCGGGACGCATGCCTGGGCACATGAACGTGCTGCTGGCCGACGCCGATATCCCCTACGACGTGCTCCTCGACATGGACGAGATCAACCCGGAGTTCCCGCAAGCCGACGTCGCCCTCGTGATCGGCGCGAACGACGTGACCAACCCGGGCGCTCGCCACGATACGTCGAGCCCGATCTACGGCATGCCGATCTTGGATTGTGACAAGGCGGCTTGCGTCATGGTGATCAAGCGGTCGATGAAGCCGGGCTTCGCCGGCATCGAGAACGAGCTCTACTACGATCCCAAGACCCTGATGGTCTTCGGCGACGCGAAGGGTGTCGTCTCCGAGCTGACCGAGGCGTTGAACAAGATCGCGGTCGCGGTCTAGGCGACTCGGTTCGCTCGATCCACGATCGAGCCAATGAGCGCGCGGGGCGTCGGCCTCGCGCGCTTTCTTTTGGCCTCGCGCTCGCTCGCTTGGGCTACGATTCGGGCCGGCTCTCAACCAAGCGAGGTCCTGCGATGCGCATTACCTTTCATGGCGCCGCTCGCGGCGTGACCGGCTCGCGTCATCTGATCGAGGCGAACGGCCGGCGAGTGCTTTTGGACTGCGGGCTCTATCAGGGCCGGCGCGACGAGGCGGCGGAGAAGAACCGCGACTTCGGCTTCGATCCGACCACGCTCGACGCGGTCGTACTCTCGCACGCGCACATCGACCACTCGGGCGCGCTCCCGGCCCTGATCAAGCGAGGGTTCCAGGGTCAGGTGCACACCACCCTCGCCACCGCCGACCTCGCGAGCTACATGCTGCGCGATTCCGCGTTCCTGCAGGAGAAGGACGCCGAGTTCGCCACCAAGCGCGATCAGAAGCGCAACCGGCGCCTACCTCCGCGCGAACCGCTCTACACCATCGACGACGCGGAGGAGACGCTTCAGCATCTCGAGGCGCGGAGCTACTACCAGCGCTTCCTTGTCGCGCCCGGCATCCACGCCACCTTCCATGACGCGGGCCACATCTTGGGCTCCGCCATCGTCCAGCTGGAGATCGAGGAAGACGGGCAGAAGCGATCGATCGTCTTCAGCGGCGATCTCGGGCGGAAGAGCCTACCGATCATCCGCGATCCGGATCAGCTCGAGACGCCGGATGTGGTGATCATGGAGTGCACCTACGGCGACCGCGAGCACGCGCCGCTTCAGCTCGCCGCCGGTCAGCTGGCCGAGATCATCCGAAAGATCTGCGATCGAAAGGGGAAGCTGATCATCCCGGCCTTCGCGGTCGGGCGGACCCAGGACATCGTGCACACGCTCTCCCAGCTCTGGTCGGAGAACCAGATCCCGCATCTGCCGATCTACGTCGACAGCCCGTTGGCGGTGAACGCCACCGAGGTCTTCCATCGGCATCCCGAGTGCTTCGACCAGGAGACGCGCGTCCTTCTGCGCTCCGACGGCGATCCCTTCGGCTTCCACAAGATGCACTACGTCCACTCGACCGAGGAATCGCGGCAGCTCAACGATCGCGAGGGGCCCTTCGTCATCATCTCGGCCTCGGGCATGGCGGAAGGCGGGCGCGTGCTCCATCACCTCAGGAACTCGATCTCCAATCCGAAGAACGGGATCCTCTTCGTCGGTTACCAGGCGGAGCACACGCTCGGTCGCCGCATCATCAGCCGCCAGCCCGAGGTGAACATCTTCGGCGAGCCGCACGAGGTGAAGGCCGAGATCTTCCAGATGGAGGAGTTCTCCGCCCACGCCGATCGGAACGAGCTCGTCTCCTGGCTCAAGGGCAACAAGGGACGGCCGGCCGACATCTTCCTGGTGCACGGGGAAGAGCAGCAGGCGATCGCCTTCGCCGACCGCGTGGAGCACGAGGGCTTCCTCAAGCCGCGGATTCCGCATCTGCACGAGTCGGTGGCGCTGGGCGGGAGAGATCCACGCCCGAAGCGGTAGCACGGAGAACGACGACTAGATCGAAGCTTCGTGCGTGACCGTCGGCGCATCGAGCTCGGGCACTGTCTTCCGAGTCTCCGGGATGCGCGCGACCAGCCAGAGCGCGAGCGCATAGAACAAGGTCGTGATCAATCCGCCCTCGGGACCGTAGTCGCCGCCGAAGAGCCACTCCCTCAGACCGGTGCTCGGGATCCGCTCAACCGCGAGCATGTGCGAGGTGGTCACGCCCGAGACCGGAAGCGACCAGAGCACCGCCATCCCCAAGTTCCAACCGGCATGACCGCCGATCGCGGCCCAAAGCGAGCCGGTCCGAAGGACCAGCATCGCCAGCACCACGCCGGCCAGCGCCGTATTGATCAATGCGAGCAGCGTGATCGAGCTGTTAGACACATGCGCGAGCGCGAAGAGAATCGATGGCACGATCAGCACCCAAAACGTGCGCCGCGCTCCGCTCGGTTGCCACTCGTGGAGCTTCGTCTGCACATAGCCTCGAACGAGAAGCTCCTCGGCGCCGGCTTGAAGCGTGAAGCCGATCACGAAGAGCAAAAGACAGAGCAGAGTCGACGGCCCGACTCCGAGGCGAGAGAAGCCGAGGAGCGGCAAACCAGGAAACTCCTCGAAGCGATACACACCGGCCAGCCGACCGAGGAGCAGAATGGCGCCGGGGAGAAGCAGGCCACAGGAGAGACCGGTTCGAAAGTGGTTGAGCGCGTCGGCGCGACGAAAACCGAGTGACGCGAGCG
>CAZZAH010000051.1:0-1562 GCA_964652115.1 uncultured bacterium
CGAGGCTCTCGCCAAGGTCCTGGAGCTGATCCCCGAGGGCTCGGAGGTGATGACGTCGTAGAGCCCGGCGCGTTCCTCCATGAAGAGGCGGCCGTCCTCCTCGAAGAGATCACAACGCGGATCGGCCAGCGGCCGGCGGTTGATCGACTCGAAGTAGGGCGAGGTCGCGATCACCGCCGGCTCGAGCTCGACCGCGTCGACCGATTGCACGTCCCGGTGCGCGAGCACCGCGCCGACCGTCATCCCGCTGCCGTATCCGATCACGAGCACGCGCTGAGGCGAGGACGCGAACAGGACCGGAAGGTGCCCGAGAAGAAGCTGGGTCGGCGTGTCGCCGCGGTTGGTGCTCGCGTCGGGCTTGCCGCTCACGTAGAGCGTCGCGCCCCCTTCGACGCGAAAGACCGCGACCGAGGCGTTCAATCCTTCGCGCGAGAAGAGGAGTTCGCCCGGCGTGAGCTTGAGCGCGGCGCTTCCGGTGGTGGTCACCGCGTCGCGGTAGAGGCCGCGATTCCAGAGCACGCGATCGAAGCGCGGCGCGGCCAACGCGAGCGCAACCGCGAGAAGAATCGGCGCCACCGCGAGCAGGCGCGTCCTCGTGCTTCGGCCCGATGCGCGGTGGAGCGCTCCCTCGCGATCATCTCGCACGATCGACTCGAGCACGAAGGCGAGGCCGCCCAGCACCGCGCCCGCGACCCCCGCGACCTGGATCGTGTGCCAGAGCCCGAAGCGTGGCACCAGCACAAAGCCCGCGGCGAGGCTGCCGACGATCGAACCGAGCGTGTTGCCGAAGTAGAGGCGGCCGATCGCGCTCGCGGGCGCGTCGTCGCTCGGGGTCGCGCTGCCTGGCGCGCCCTCGATCGCGCGAAGCGCCGCGGGAAAGAGCGCCCCCGACACCAGGCAGGGCACGAAGACGAGCAGGGCCGCCACCATCACCTGCCCGAGAGCGAAGCCGGTCGTGCCGAGCGACGGCAGGAGCTTCGCCTGCAGCGCAAGGTGGAGCTCGGGCAAGCGGCTCGCGACGAAGAGGCCCGCCAAGCCAAGCAGGGCGAGCAAGCACTGCAGGATCGCGAAGATGCGGACAGCCGCGATCCTCGTGCCCGCGATGAGCGGTGCGGCGACGGCGCTCCCGAGCCCAATCCCCGCGAGGTAAACCGCGAGCATGCAGGAGAAGGCGTAGACCGAGGGGCCGAGCGTCAGTCCGAGCAGGCGGAACCACGCGACCTCGTAGAGCATCCCGATCGCGCCCGAGGCGCTGAAGAGCAGGCCGAGCATGACCTGCCAGGGACGCCAGCGAGGCGCGGGCCGCATCGCCGCGCTCGCTTCTCGGGTCGTGGTCGCCGCGCGCGCGAGCCAGAGGAGAGCCGCCGCCCCGGTCGCGAGGTCGAGCGCGCCCGCCACCCACGTGGTTCGAAGGAGACCGAGCGACGGCACCAGCGCATAGCCCGCGAGCAACGTCCCCACGCAGGCGCCGATCGTGTTCGCCCCATAGAGCAGCCCACCGCTTCGAACGAGCTTCACCTCGGGCGAGGTCGCGGCGCGCGCGAGAAGCGGCAGGGTCATCC
>CAZZAH010000051.1:1572-4258 GCA_964652115.1 uncultured bacterium
CAACGCCAGCAACACGAAGACCGAGCCGAAGCGGAGCGCGATCCCAAGCACGCTTGCGGCACCGGCGGCGCGAAAGAGCGCGCGCAGCCCCGGCTCGAGCGCACGAAAGGCCGGGAGCGAGAGCATCGCGTAGACGCCGATCGCGAGCTGGAAGAGCCCGTAGGCGCGCACCGGCGAGGACACACGCGAGGAGACGCGCGGCGCGAGCATGCTACCGAGCGCCAGACCCGCCATGAACGCGGCCACCACCGTCGACACGCCGTGAAGCGAGTTGCCAAGGAGATAGGAGAGCTCCTTCGACCACGCCACCTCGAGCATCAGGCTGGTGGCGCCGGAGACGAAGAAGCAGAGGGAGAGCTCCCAGAGTCGTGGACGCATCGGGGGATTGTACGCGGCCCCCATGCGTTATCCTCCCCCCGATGTTCTCCGTCGGCGACAAGCTGCTTCATCGGTTTAACCGCGAATTCGGCCCGGGCGAGGTCATGGAGATCGGCCACGGCCGAATGACCATCCGCTTCCCCAAGCTCGGCGAGTCGCTGCAATTCGGCCTCGACGACCACGCCTTCGTTCCGCTCGTGTTGCCACCCGGGGCCGACCCCGAACGCTGGGCCGAGGAGTGGAGCGACGATCTGGTCGAGCGGCTCCTTCGCGCACAGGTCGATCCGCTGCGTGCTCTCCGTAATCGCCTCGACGCGCTTCGCCTGATGGAGCTGCGCGAAGCGGGCGGCCTCGGCTCCTATCTCGGCGGGCGGATCCGGATCTTTCCGCATCAGCTCCACGTGGCGGAGCTCGCCTCGTCGACCGATCCGGTGCGCTGGTTGCTCGCGGATGAGGTCGGCCTCGGCAAGACGGTCGAGGCGTGCCTTATCCTCTCGCGGCTGCTTCGCATGGGGCGAGCGACGCGCGTGCTGGTGGTCGCGCCGCGGACCCTCGCGGTTCAGTGGCTCGGCGAGCTCTACCGAAAATTCCACCAGATCTTCGTGCTGCTCGACCCGGAGCGGCGAAGCGATGTCTGGCGCGACCTCGGTGCCGGCTTCAATCCTTTCGAGGTGCACGCGCGCTCGGTCGTGCCGCTGGAGGATCTGGTCGACGACACGCGGGCCGCTCGCGCCGCGATCGACTCGAAGCCGGACCTGCTCGTGATCGATGAGGCGCATCGACTGGAGCGGCGTCCCGGACATCCGGGCAACCCGGCCTATCGCGCGGTCGCGCCGCTCGCCAGGGCCGCGACCAACGTGCTTCTCCTGAGCGCAACGCCGCTCGAGGCCGACACGCACGGCTTCTTTCGGCTGCTCGAGCTTCTCTGGCCCGATCAATTCCCGTCGTGGGAGGAGTTCCAACGTCAGCTCGACGAGGGCACGCCGCTCTATCCCTGCACCAGCTCGACGCGTCGCATCGACGTCGGCGGGCTCCCGCCCCGCGTCGCCAAGCCGGTCGACCTCGGCGAGTGGCCGGAGCTGGACGCGAGCGTCGAGCAGGCGATTCGCCTGCCGTATGAGCGACCGCTCGAGCGGCGCGGGCGCGAGGAGGCGCTTCAGACCGCGCTCGCCTCGCCGGTCGAAGGACGCGACCTGAGGCTCGAGTGGATCGTGCACGAAGCGCCGCGCTGGAAGAGGCGGAAGGAGAAGACGCTCATCTTCGTCGCGCGACGCGCCGCGCTCGATCGGCTGAAGACGGAGCTCGAGTTTCAGCTTCACCAGCGCGTGGCGGTCTTTCACGAGGATCTCTCGCTCGCGCAGCGCGACCTCGAGGTGGCGCAGTTCGCGCAGACCGAAGGGCCGTCGATCCTGATCAGCACCGAGTGCGGCGGCGAAGGCCGCAACTTTGAATTCTGCCGCCGCCTCATCCTCTTCGATCTGCCGTGGAATCCGGTGCTGGTGGAGCAGCGCATCGGCCGGCTCGACCGCATCAGTCGCACGCGTCCGGTCGAGATCGTCTACTTCCGGCCGCGGCATGGGCTGGGGCGCGAGATCGCGGAGCTCTACGAAGGGCTCGGCATGTTCAGCGAGCCGCTGGGCGGACTCGAGCGATCACTCACCCACGTCGAGGAGGCGCTCCGGCTGGCCGCGCAATCGAGCGAGCCCAAACTCGATCTCCCCTCGATCCTCGCGGAGTCGCGCGAGCTGCGCGCACGGCTTCACACCAGCGTCTATCAGCACCTGCACCAGCATCGCTATCGGGCCGAGCTCACGCCCGGCATCCTCGCGCGCATCCCGCCCGAGCTCGAGCCGTTGAACGAGGAGGTGGTGCTCGAAGCCTGCCGGCAGTTCGGCTTCGACGTGGTCGATCGCGCCGAGCGGAAGACGTGGTACATCGAGTTCGGAGCGCTCGCGACGATCGATGATCTCTCGGGCATCGTCGCCGGAAGCCGCTGGCTCGGCACCTTCGATCGCGAAGCGGCGGTGGAGCGGGAGACGCTCGACTTCTTCGCGGCGGGACATCCGCTGGTGGAAGCGGTGCTCGACGAGCTTTCGCATGGTCATCGTGGCCAGGTCGCGCTCCTCGAAGCGTCGGGCGCGGGACGATCGGCGCATGGGCTCCTGGTCGTGCTCAAGCGCGGCGCGAGCTTTGAGATGGTGGCGATCGACCTTGAAGGCCGCGTGCGCGCGGAGTGGCTCCCCTTCCTTCGCGGCGAAAAGGGGCGGCTCGCCGACCTCCATCCTTCGCGCTGGTCGCCGCCCGAGGG
>CAZZAH010000051.1:4358-14844 GCA_964652115.1 uncultured bacterium
ATCTTCCATCGCCTCTCCCTCATCGCCTTCTTCGCGTGGGTCGGGCTCGGGGCCGACGGACTCTCGTCCTCCTGTTATGGACCGGAAGCGGCGTACTTGGCGCTGGGCGAGCACGTGCACCTGGCGATCTGGCTCGTTCTCGCCACCGCCTTGACCGTCGCGATCATCGCCGCGAGCTATAGCCAGATCATCGAGCTCTTCCCCTCGGGCGGCGGGGGGTACGTGGTCGCGACGAAGCTCCTCTCGCCCACCGCCGGCGTGGTGAGCGGCTGCGCGCTGGTGGTCGACTACATCCTCACCATCGCGGTGTCGGTCGCGAGCGGCGTCGACGCGCTCCTCTCCTACTCCTCGCACGCGAACAGCCCGCTCAAGGTGCCGCTCGCGCTGCTCGCGATCATGGCGCTCGTGCTGTTGAACCTGCGAGGTCTGAAGGAATCGATCCGCGTGCTCCTGCCGATCTTCATGCTCTTCGTTCTGACCCACGCGATCCTGATCATCGGCACCTTCGCGACGCACGCTTCCGCGCTGGGCCCGGTGGTACAGCACTCGGTCAGCGGCTCACGGCAGAGCGTGCAGTCGATCGGCTTCTGGGCGACGCTCTTCCTCTTCCTGAAGGCGTACAGCATGGGGGCCGGCACCTACACCGGCATCGAGGCGGTATCGAACGGCATGCCGGCGCTTCGCGAGCCACGGGTCAAGACCGGCAAGACGACGATGTTCTACATGGCGATCTCGCTCGCGGTGACGGCAGGCGGCATCCTGATCGGCTATCGCCTCTTCGACCTTCATCCGGAGGCGGGCCGCACCCTGAACGCGACGCTCCTCCATCGCCTCTCGGAAGGATGGTCGATCGGCGGCCTTTCGATCGGTCCGAGCTTTATCGCGCTCGCGCTGCTCTCGGAAGGGGCGCTCCTCTTTGTCGCCGCGCAGGCCGGCTTCGTCGATGGACCGCGCACCCTGGCGTTCATGGCGGTCGATCGTTGGGTGCCGAGCCGCTTCGCCAACCTCAGCAGCCGCCTCGTGACCGGAAACGGCATCCTGCTGATGGGCATCGCCTCGGCCGCGGCGGTCATTTATACACGCGCCGACGTGACGCACCTCGTGATCATGTATAGCATCAACGTGTTCGTGACGTTTTCGCTCTCGCAGCTCGGCATGGTCCGCCACTGGTGGCAAGTGCGTCGAGAAGAGCGGCATTGGGTCAGCCACTTCCTGCTGAACGGCGTCGGCCTGAGCATCTCGGCCGGCATTCTGCTCGTCACCATCGCGCTCAAGTTCACCCACGGCGGTTGGGTCACGGTCGTGATCACCGGAACGGCGGTCGGGTTCGCCTTCCTGGTGCGGCGGCACTATCGCCGCTTCCAGTTCGCGACCACGATGCTGAATCTGATGGTGGAGGAGCGGCTCCCGACCAAGGAGGAGCAGCAGCATCCGCGGAAGCGGGTAGCCGCGATCTTCGTCAATCGCTACGACGGGCTCGGCGTTCACGCTTACACCGAGGCGAGCCGCATCCTCGGCTCGAACCTCGGCCGGGTGATCTTCCTGAGCGTGGTGCAGGTCGACTCGGATCAGTTCCGTGACGAGGCACGCCTGCAGTCGGTGCAGGAGGCGCGCCGCGCGGAGCTGCTCCACTACGAGGCGTTGGCGCGGGAGCATGGGCTGAACGCGGAGAGCCGCCTCGCCTGCGGCACCGACGTCGTGCAAGAGCTCGAGAACCTCGCGGTGGCAACCGCCGCGGCCGACAAGGAAATCCTGTTTTTCGCGGGACAGGTCGTGTTCGAGAAGGAGACGCTGGCGACGCGCTTCCTCCACAACGAGGTCGCGTACTCGTTGCAGCGGCGGCTCCTCCCTCACGGACTTCGCATGGTCATTCTGCCGGTCGAGCTGCCGGAGGAGATCTGGTAGCGCGTCGCGGCTAGCGCGGGTTTCCGGCGGCGATGAACGATGCCCAGACCGAAGGATGCGTGTGGAGCCCCTTCCGCCGGCGTTCGCTCAACACGCGCAGGCTCGCCTCACGAACCGCTTCCGCGGTCGGCATTCCCAAGTCGAGGCTCGCCGAGTAGAGATCGGCCATCCACTCCTCGCCTGCCCTGTCCTCCACCGGCCAAAGGCTGAGGATCAACGTGCGCACACCGGCCGTCCGGAACGCGCGCCGTAAGCCCAGGACACCTTCGCCCGCCTGCAGGTCGCCGGTGCCGGTCTCGCAACCGGAAAGCACCGCCCACTCGACGCCGCGAAGATCGAGCGACGCCACCTCCTCGGCCGTGAGCACGCCGTCGTCCGCCGCGGGACCGACTTGCTGCCGCAGATTCGCGCCGGTGAGCGCGAGCCCGGCCAGGAGAAGCGGATTCTCGCGCGGGGAATTCGCGGTGCAAGGATCGCCAAAGACGAAGCCGTGGGTCGCAAGGTGGATGACGCGTTTGCCGCGCATCTCCGCCTTCACCCGCGCTTCTCGTGGGTCGATGCCCAGCAGGCTCACGACCGGCTCGTCCGGTCGTCGTCGTTCCCAGAGCCGGGCAACCGTCTGCACCTCGCGCCTCGCGCCCGGCAACCTCGGGAATCGCACCGCCTCGATCTCCGCGCAGGAGGTACGCGGCCCGCGATAGAGGTCGATCGGCTCGGTCGTCATCGGCACCGAGGCGCCGGTTCGATCACAATCGGGATCCCCCACGGCGAGGAGACCGACGCCGGGCGGGATGGAATCGCGCACGAGATCGCGCTCCGCCGACACGTAGTGGAGCAGTCGCTGTTCGACGAGATAGCTCTGGTCGCCGATCGGAAGCGCCGCGAGGTTGACGAGGTTGAGCGCTCCGTCCGGCACCACGATCACCGCCGACTCGGGATCGATGCGGGAGGCGACCGGATCCCACACGCGCCGGCGCAGCGCTTCACCCACCTTCCGATAGGCACGCTCCGCCGCGGCCTCGTCGACCTGCCACAGCGATCGACCTGCTTCCTCGCGCCACAGGGCGGCGAGCGAATCGATCGCATGGGCGTCACCCAGGTCGATCGTCTCCACGCGGGAAGAGTCGCGCGCGACGAACGCGAGGTACGCACCGGCGCGTCGTTCACGCGAAGAGGCGCCAGATTCGCTGGGTGGGAGATAACGGCTGTATGCGAGCAGGGTCGTCCCGGGTGGGATCGACGCCGCCACCTCGTCGAATCCGATCCGCGTTCGCGCCAACTCCGCCTCGAAGGGCGCGCTTCGACCAGCGAGGGCACGCTCCGCCTCTTCCTTCTCTCGCGCCGCGTCGGCGAGGAGCGCGAGATGCTCCGTCAGATCGGCGCCGTCGAGACCACGCACGGTCAGGTTGGCCAGGCGGCTGCGTGCGCTCTCGACCGCGCTCCAGAGTGAATCGAGCCCGGTGTCCTCTCCCCCGGGAGCGCCGATCGCGCGGAGCATCCCGCGGTGCCGCGCCGCCATCTCGTCGAGCACCACCGCACGCGAGCGGATGAGCGCATCCCAGACCTCGCGTGCTTGCAGCGGATGACCGCCGGAGCGCACGACCGCGAGCGCCACGTCGAGCCCACCCGTTCGAACCTCGGCGTAGCGAAGCGCCTGCCGCTCCGACAAGCCTCGCGTTGTCAGTCGAAGATGGTCTCGCCCGATCGACTCGGCGATGAGGCTTTGCGCGAGCGCGCCGCTGCTGTCCTCCTGTGCGAGAAGGGTGAGCGCATAGCCACGCGTCAATCGCGCGATCTGCGGATGCGAAGGCTCGAGTGACCGTCGCGCGATGGCCAGCGCCCGCTCGTCGGCGGCCCGCGCGCCGGCCAGATCTCCCGTTTCGCGCAGAACGGCCGCCAGGTTATCGAGGCTCAACGCGACCGAGGGATGCTTTGGCCCGAGCGCCTTCTCGGTCACGGTCGCGGCGCGACGGGTCCAGGCTTGCGCCTGCGCATCGTCTCCCATCTCTCGCGCGATCGCCGCGAGATAGTCGAGGCATCGTCCGACCTCGGCGTGCTCCGGACCGATCGCCCGTTCGAAGATCGCGAGCCCACGCTCGCCGAGCGCACGGGCCGCCGCGTAGTCGCCCCTCTTCTGCTCGACCAGCGCGAGGTTGACCAGGCTGCGCGCATAGTCGGGATGCTCCGAGCCGACCGCCTTCTCCTCGATCGCGAGCGCGCGCTCGAGCAGGCGATGCGCTTCGGCGAAGTCCCCCGCGTCCTCGAAGCTCGCGGCCAGGTTGTTGAGGACCAAGGCCAGCTCAGGATGCTCCGGCCCCAAGCTCTTCTCGACGATGGCGAGGGCGCGCGTGAACTGCGCCTGCGCACCGACCAGATCGCCCGTGTCCTCGAGCAGATTCCCGAGGTTGATTCTCGTGTCGGCAACCACCGGGTGATCCGGACCGAGGCGGCTCTCGCGGATGGCGAGCGACCGCTCCAAGAGCGGCGACGCTCCCGCATAGTCCCCCATGATGCGTCGCGCGAGGGCGATGTTGGTGAGCACCAGCGCGACGCTCGGATGATCGGGTCCGAGCTTCTTCTCGAGGATCACGAGCGCCGATTCATACAACCGGCGCGCACCGAGCGGATCGCCGGTGTCGTTCAGCACGATCGCGAGGTTGTTCATGCTCCCCGCGACATCGATGTCGTCGGGGCCAAGCGCCTTTTTCCTGATCGCGAGCGCGCGTTCGAGCACCGGCCGTGCGCGCGCGTAGTCGGCGTTCAGGCGATGGACGTTGCCGAGGTTGTTTAAGCTCTTCGCCACCTCGACATGCTCGGGTCCTTGCAGCCTCTCGTGGATGGTGATCGCGCGCTCGGCGACCTCGCGGGCTTCAGGCGTCGCCGACTTGCCCCCGCGCCAAAGACTCTCGCCCAGGAGATCCAGCGCCCGAGCGACCTCGATCGATGAATGCCCGGTCGTGACCTCATCGCTTGCGAGCCGTGCGCGCGCGCCTAGCTCCGCGTCGGCGTAGCGCCCGGCTCGAATCAACGTCTTGAGGGAGTCGAGGCTTGGGGCCGGTGCGAGGAGCGAGGAATCCGCCGGCGCGGCGCTCTCGGAGGCCGATCGAGTGACCTGCGGCGACGGATCGGCGAGTGCGGAGGCGCAGAGAATCCCGGCGTTCAGGAGAACGAGGCACCAGAGGATAGGAAAACTTCGACGGACTGCACTCATGGCTGCTCCAATTCCGCCTGAAGATAGTGGCGGATTCCTGGAGCTCGCGTCTACTGATCGCTCCGTCAGCTCACCGGTGCGAGGAAAGCGGGAGTGCCTTCACGAGCGCGCATCCACCGCGTAACGCTCACCTGACCGTGATCTCGAACTTGTACCTCGGCTCTTCACGGCTCAGTAGCCTGACCTCGATCTGATAGCGGCCCGGCGGAAGGTCGTCGCCGCTGTAGTCCCGCATCGCGATCGGGACGGGGGCGAAGAAATCGCCGCGAGGGGGGATAGACACCTGGCCGCGGTGAGGGACGCCGGAGTCGTAGGGATCGTTCCAGAATTCGCGCTCTCGGTAGACTCCCCAATCCACGCGCCCCGGCGGCCGGATCCGCCGCCAGATGGGATGCCCCACGGCCGAGTGCCCACGCACATCCCGAATCACGTATGCCGCCATCGCTTCATCGGAGAGGTCAACCCTGCCTGGATCCGACCATGGGTTCTCGAACTGGAACCAG
Source organism: uncultured bacterium (assembly GCA_964652115.1). Lineage (GTDB taxonomy): Bacteria > Eisenbacteria > RBG-16-71-46 > CAIMUX01 > CAIMUX01 > JADJQY01. Next base: position 9,978 of record CAZZAH010000051.1, read on the forward strand.
GCCTGAACGCGATCGCCCTCCCGAACGACCGGCGTGTGGATCACGAATCTGCACGTGATGCCGCCGAGGAGAAGCGCGTCCTCGCCGATCTGGATCGGCCGCGCGTGCGAGTCGGGCAGCTCGAGCGGCGGGTTCTCTTCGTCGATGGCCACGCCCTCGTCATCCACCCACTCCCCATCGAGCTCCTCCTGGTCCAGCAATGTGTCGGCGCGGAACGGACCTCCGATCGAGTCGTCCGGGGCATCGGCGAACGAGTGATAGCCCTCATCCGTCCCGGTGCGATCAGCGGCGGGCGGGATCGCGCTCGGGCGCTCGGCCACGACGGTGTAGCAGCCTGCGGTCAAGACCATGCAGAGCGCGCCGAGGAAGGTCGGCGCAAACGGGACGGAGCGAGATGACATTGAATCCTCCGAACGACTCTTCTCGAGCTCGGGGCGATCACGGCGCGCGGCGCCGCGGGCGGGGATCCGCTTCAACCGTAGCCGGGTGACATCGCGTCGCAAAGGAAATAGCGGAGTGAACACAGCGCCTCGCGCTCCTTGTTCCCATCGATCGCCCGTCCTACACTCGCGCGGGCGCGCCCCCGGCAGAGCGCCCTCGCTCCGCATCGCTTGGTGGAGCGCAGGCCACAACCACGAACTCGAGAAGGCAGACATGAGCCAAGCTGGCACCCAATCCAATCCGCTGCGCGTCGCGATCATCGGCTCCGGCCCATCGGGCTTTTATGCCGCCGACTTTCTGCAGAAGCAGAAGGACCTCGTCGTCGCGGTCGACATGTACGATCGCCTGCCGACCCCCTTCGGGCTCGTTCGCGGCGGCGTCGCCCCCGACCACCAGAAGATCAAGACGGTGATCAAGGCCTACGAGAAGACCGCGCAGCACCCGAGCTTCCGCTTCTTCGGCAACGTCACTTACGGACGCGACATCACGAGGGCCGAGCTCGAGGCGCGCTATCACGCGATCCTCTACTGCGTCGGCTCGGAGACCGATCGCCGGATGGGCATCCCGGGCGAAGACCTGATCGGAAGCCATCCCGCGACCAAATTCGTCGGCTGGTATAACGCGCACCCCGACTATCGCGAGGAGCAGTTCGACCTCTCGCAGGAGAACGTCGCGGTGGTCGGCATCGGCAACGTGGCGATGGACGTCATCCGCATCCTCGCGCGCACGAAGAACGAGCTGATGTCGACCGACATCGCCGACTTCGCGCTCGACGCCTTGGCCAAGAGCGGCGTGAAGAACATCTACGTCCTCGCGCGCCGTGGACCCGCGCAGGCGGCTTACACGAATCCCGAGATCCGCGAGCTGGGCGAGATGGAAGACGCCGACGTCACCTGCTTGCCCGATGAGGTCGAGCTCGACGAGTACTCGAAGGAGGCGATGGCGGCGAATCCCGATCGCACCGTCGACACCAACGTTCAGATCGTGCAGGAGTACGCGAAGCGCGAGCCGAGCGGGAAGAAGTGCCGGATCCACTTCCGCTTCCTCGTCTCGCCGGTCGAGCTCATCGGTAAGGAGCGCGTCGAGGCGGTCAGGATCGTGAAGAACAAGCTGGTCAAGTCGGACGACGGCTCGGTGCGCCCGAAGGCGACCGATCAGTTCGAGACGATTCCGGTCGGCCTCGTCTTCCGCTCGGTCGGCTACATGGGCTACGCGCTGCCCGGCCTGCCGTTCGACAACAAGAACGGCGTCTTCCCCAACGATCACGGCCGCATCTTCGACCCCGAGACGAAGGCGCCGGTCACCGGCAACTACTGCGCGGGATGGATCAAGCGCGGCCCCTCAGGCGTGATCGGAACGAACAAGCCCGACGCGCAGGAAAGCGCGCAGTTGATCCTCGATGACCTCGCGGCGGGCAAGCTGCTCCAACCGACGGAGCCCGCGCCCGAGTCGGTCGACGCACTCTTGACGTCGAAGGGGGTTCGCTACGTCTCCTACGCCGAGTGGCAGAAGCTCGACAAGCTCGAGCTCGAGCGCGGCACAGCGGTCGGTCGCCCGCGGAACAAGTTCTCGCGCGTCGAGGAGATGATCGCGGCGCTGAAGTAGAAGCCACGCCGCTCGACTCGAATTGAACGAATGCGCGGCCCGGCGATGCTCTCGTCGGGCCGCGCTGCCTTTTCCTTCTCTTAGTGTGCGGCCGGCGAGTCCGACCGAGGTGCATCCCACCCGTTGCGCATCAATGCGAGCACACGGCTGCGCGGGACGGAGCGAAGAAGGTCCCCGGGCTCGACGTAGCAGGCTTCTCGGGGGGGCTCGAACTGGACCGGAGAGTGGTGTCGCGGCTGAATCACGCAGCGCCACCATTCGATTCGCCAAAACGAGAGCATCCCGGCCGGAGCCAGGTAGCTCGCAGAGTCTTCGCCGTGTCGGAGGAAGGCAATGACCTCGTCGTGCGCTTCCACCTTCGGATCCAAGACGGGCTCCAGGTCGCTCCAAATCGGGCGGGTCACGGTAATGATCTCCTGGCGGGAGGGCAGCGGTGCGTTGCCTCGAGCCTCGCGCACGCGGAGCCGAACAGTGCCCGCCTCTCGATCGATCACCTCGGCGCGAACCGCGAGCGTCGCGAGCGACTTCGCGTACTCCGGGGTTCCGCGCGCCCCCAACTTCCGGCAGAGCGTGAGGAGCGAGTCGCGGTCGAGGTCGTCGCTGCGGCCGAAGATCGACACTCGCCGCCCATCGAGCCGTGGCGTCCAACCCCACTCTTTCGGGACCACACCGAGCTGCCGCGAGTCGGAGGGGCGAAGGAACACCACGACCGTGTCGCCAACGGCGTAGTCGCCGGGGGGGCCGCCCGGCATGTGCGGCCTCAGATGGAGATAACGCATGACCTGTGGCTGCGGCACACTCGGAATGAAGTGCTCAAGCACCTGTAGCTCACCGCTCCATAGTCCGCAATTGGACCGGTAGGCCGGCGGGCCCTCGCAGAGGGACTCCAGCGAGCTCACGCGCGCGAGGACGACCCACTTCGACCTGAGGAAGTCGAGCGCGAGCCTGCCGGCAACACCCGCATGGTCCGGCACAACCCAGATGTCGGCGCGCGCGGCGGGCGTGGTGCACAGGCCGCTCACTCCGATCAGTAGCGCGACTCGAAGCATCCAGCGACCACGAAGCATCCCGGATCGCATCGGCGGCCCTCCCCTCTCCCCGGCCGGCCCTCGGTAGGACTGGCTCCAGCCTACACCCCCGTGCCACCGCGCGACCCGGCCCGTCGACGCGCAACTCTTCGCGTGTCCTCCCCGATACGTGGGCATGCCGCACAAGCGGCCACCCACACACTTCAGCGCGGAGGCAGGACATGCGTATCGAGAGCTTTGCGGCCTACAGACCGATCCAGGAGGCGTCGTTCGATTCTCTCGTCAGCCAGGCGGGACGGCTCAGCCGCGGCGATAACCAGGGCTCGATCGACTCCCAGCGTGACGCGTTGAACGCGGCGAAGGCCGAGAAGAAGGCGCGGGTCGCCGAGAAGCAACGAGAGCTTCGGAAGCAGGCCGGGAGCGCGCTGGAGCGGTCGGAGGAGGCGAAGCGTCTGAGCGAGCAGAAGGCCGCGGCCGCTGGTGGCCTCTTCGCGGGCCTCGGTGCCTTCGCGCTTGCGCCCCTCTTCGGAATCGCCGGGCTCGGTCAATTGCTCGCGGGCGGGCTCTTCGGCGCAGGAGGCGCCTTCGGACGCGAGATCAGCGGAGTGTTCTCCTCGATCGGCAATCTGCTCGGCGATGCCGGCAACACGATCGCGGACGTGGCGGGCGATGTCGCGGACGGTGCGAAGAAGGTGGCGGAAGACGCGGCCAACGCGGTCGGCGATGCGGCTTCCTCGGTGGCCGATGCGGCCGGCGATGCGGTGAGCTCAGTCGGCGACGCGATCTCCGACCTGTTCTAGGCGAGCGGCTAGGCTGTGGCGCTAGGCCTCTTGCTTCCGGCCGACGAAGCTCACGATGCGGTCGACCGAGTCGAGGTTCTCCGGGATCATCTCCGCGTCCTCGACCTGGAGGTGGAATTCATCCTCGAGGAATCCGATCACCTCGAGCACGCCGGTCGAGTCGATGATGCCGCGATCGAGCAGAGAGGCGTCGTCCGCGAGGTCCGCCTGATCCGGAACGTAGAAGTTCTTGATGAGGAATTCGCGGACGCGCTGACGAACCTCTGCCGAGGGCATTGAGGAATCCTGAGCTTGGTTGCTCGCGTGGGCCACCTATGAACCTCCCTGGTCCGGCTGCAGAGCTTGCGGCCACATTCCTTTTCGGCCACGGCCGGCCGCACGCTGAGCGCGAGATTCTATTCCTCGCGGATCGCCGGCTCCAGCGACGATCGCCCAGAAATTTGCCCCCAAAGGCTACCGGAGGTCGGTCTTCTTGATCTTCCCGGTGCTCGTCTTAGGCAGATCCGGGACGAATTCGATCTGCTTCGGGACCATGAAGCTCTCGAGCCGGCCCTGGCACTCCCGAATCAGCGCGCGCTCCTCCATGGAAACGCCGGATTCGAGCACAACGAACGCCTTCACTGCCTGACCGAGGATTTCGTCGGGGACGCCGATCACCGCCGCCTCGCGCACGCCCGCGATGTTCATCAGCGCCGACTCGACCTCCTTAGGCGCCACCTTCTCGCCGCGCGACTTGATCACGTCATCCATCCGCGCGACGAAGTAGAGGTAGCCCTCGTCGTCGAGGCGGCAGAGGTCGCCGGTGTGGAGCACGCGCTCGCCCGGCAGCGGACCGGGATGGAGCTTCTTCGCCGTCGCCTCCGGCTTCTCCCAGTAACCCGCCATCACGGTCGCGCCGCGGATGACGAGCTGACCCACCTCGCCCGCGCCAAGGCGACGACCGTCCTCGTCGATGAGCCAGAGCTCCGTGTCGGGGATCGCGATGCCGACGCT